>JADJAK010000007.1 GCA_016704275.1 Gemmatimonadota bacterium | reverse complement strand
GGGCCACCAGTTCGACATCTTGCCGTTGCTGGTGGCCACCGATGGGGCAGTCACCGCATTCGGCCGTGACATTCGGCGACTACGGCCCAACTTCTGATCAACGGCGTCGAGGGGATGGCCGAGACCACCGAAGGCGCGGAACCTCGAGATCGGCGACGCGATCATCGAACTCGACTTCGTCTCCGCGGACGCTGTCCGATGACGACGGTCGACCCAGACACGATCACCCGGGATCCCGCTGTGCTCTGGGATATCGGACGACGCTTCGAGGGAAGCCCGCGCTCAACGCGGCTGTCGGTCGCGGTGGGAATATCACCGTCGGGGACCCCGTCACCCTTCACCGCAGGAGGTAGCACGCATGCGTCCACCTATCCCCCCTGCCCGATATCGCCTCCGCCACGCTTCAAGGCGTGCGCGCCGCGGAGGACGCCTCGAATCGGCGCGACCCCGGCTATGTCGCGCTCGCCTACACACCGGACAGTCGGTGGCGGAATCGCTCGGAGTTCATCACCGGCCGCGCCGAGATTGAGGCGTTCTTTGACGCGGAAGTGGGCCAAGGAACAGGAGTACCGACTGGATCAAGGAGCGCCGGGCGGTCACCGGGCGATCGCATCGCGGTGCGCTTCGTCTATGAGTGGGGACGCCGATGGCCAGTGGTTCCGCTCGCACGGCAACGAGAACTGGCGCTTCGATGCGGAGGGGCTACATGGCCGAACGGCACGCGAGCATCAATGACGTGCCGATCAGCGAGGCGGAGCGGAAGTTCCGGTGGGAGCAGGGCGTGCGACCGGCTGACCATCCCGGGTTGAGCGAGCTCGACCTGAGCGCCGTCTGGCATGGTGGCGGGTAAAGCTTTCGCCAGGTCGGGGACGATCCGACAGCTGCCCTGAGCGCCTGCTCCACGTCGCCACGCATCGACTCCGGCGTATCGGTCGGCGCATACCGCTTGATCACGGCACCATCTCGCCCGACAAGGAACTTCGTGGAAGTTCCACTTGATCGCCTCGGTGGCGAGAACGTGCCGGGCCGCTCCTCCTTCAGCAGGCGGAACAGCGGGTGCGTGTCATCGCCATTGACGTCGATCTTCGCGAACATCGGGAAGGTCACGTCGTAGCTGGTTGAGCAGAAGGTCGTAATGTCGGCCTCGCTCCCGGGTTCCTGCGCGCCGAACTGGTTGCAGGGAAAGCCGAGGACGGCGAGGCCCTGCGGGCCCAGTGCGCGGTGGAGCGCTTCGAGTCCCGCATACGGGGGCGTGAGGCCGCATTCGCTTGCGGTGTTCACGATCAGCAACACCCTCCCGCGGTACTGGGCGAGCGTCGGTTCGGTGCCGTCGATGGTGCGCACTGGAATGTCGTGGAGGGTGGTCATCCCGCAATATCGAGGAGTGGGGGCCTGCGACCACCCCGCGCACCGATGTGGAACTCTGGTGGTAGAATTCCAGTCAGGAAGAACTCGAACCAGGGGATCTCGATGCGTCGTCCGGCCTGTCTCGCCCTGTTGGTCGCTGCCACCGCGTGCGGCGGTGCCGCTCCTGTTGACCCGGCTCGCCGCCGCCTCCTCCCCCGCCGGGAGAGTGCGACCGGACGTCCGATCTTCACCAGCACCGCAGTGGGGAGCGGCGGTGGCACCATCCGCTATACCAAGGCAGGTGACCCACTCGATGGCTTGTCCATCACGGCAGCCCGCGGGGCGTACACCGGGGCCACGTCGTGGACCCTCGTCGCCGACTCCGCCGCCGTCCCGTCCTTGCCGACCGGGTTTTCTCAGGTCGGGCCGACGCTGCTGATCGGGAACGGGCAGGGATACGCCAGCAGCAACATGACGCTCACGATGCCGATGCAACTGGCCGCGACCGAGACGGTGGCACCCTTCTACTTTGACCCCGCCACCAACACCCTCGAAGGGATTCCGATCGTTGCCGCCACGGAGAACTCCGTGACGCTTGCCACCAAGCATTTCAGCGCCAGCCAGATGGCCATCCCGGGAGCGGCCCCTCGCTCGGCACGGCACCGGCATCGCTCAGGCAAGCATTCGGCGACATCCACATCGTGTGGGTCAAGACCACCACGGCCTCACTGGTCGGCAGCTGGAGCTCCACGTTCCGCCCCGGTGTGGACGACTGGGAGTTCACCAACTATGGCGATTTTGTCGGGCCTGGTGGCGACTGCGAAGGCATGAGCATCACGGCGATGTTTTATCACTATTACTTCCATCCCACCGCCGCGGGGAAGGGGCTGTATCACCAGTTCGACACCACCCTGGTGAATCAATGGGACAACATCCGGGGATCTCCGCTTCGCGGGTGGTGTTCAGGGTGACTACGAGGAGATCTGGGATTCCGGCGTCCGCCAACTGTACACGCTCATCGAGCAGGAATCGCGGCCGGGATCCAGACGAAATTTCTGACCTCCACCTGGATTCTCCTCACCCTCAAGCTGACCCAGCAACCGGTCTTGATGGCCTTGCAGGGCATGAGCGGCGGGCACCGGGTCGTGGCCTATGCCGCAACCTTCGACGGCACAAAGACGGTGGTGTCGTTCGCCGATCCGAATGACCCTGGCGTCGCCAGGACCATGAACTTCGTCTCGGGCGTCGCGACGCCGGTCTCAATGCAGCAGAATGTCAGCAGCCCGGCGACGGCCTACGGAAGGTCTGGGCCCTCGGCGTCACGGCGGAAGTCCCGCTTCGGCAAATCAATGCTCGGTGGCAAGAGTTTGTCGCGCGAACCTCAAGCAGGGACCGCTATCCCGCGACGTACCAGTTGGAGGATTCGCTCACCGTGGATCAGAGCTGGGCGCGCGTGGTGCCAGGTGACACGGTCTGGACCGGACAAGGACTCACCGTGCGCTTCATGTGCAGCGCGTGTACGGTGCGCGCTGTGGCCGGCACCGACCAGCAATTCGTCTACTTCTGGGAGGAGGACGGTAGCAGGCCAGTCTCCTCGCTTAACATTCCCGACGGCTTCTCCACCTACTTGATGGTGTTCAAGGCGCTCTCGCCGTATCCCGCGAGCGACCCCGGGCAGCTCGGTTTCGTCGACGTCCAGAAGATGACGGTCGGATATCACGTGCTGACCGTCACGGCGCCCGCTGGAATCACCGGGGCCGTTCCCGCCAAGCTGACGGCTCACCCAGGCGTCCTGGCCAGGCGCAGTCGATCTATGTCTGGCGGTTCAACGATGGGACCACCCCCGCCGACGGTGACGGTCACCGGCGATAGCACGGTGACGCATGCCTTCCCGTTGGTGGGCCCTATACGGTGTCTGTCACCATGCGTGACCCGCTCCGCGCACCAGCCGCGACCGGCTTCGGGCCGGCCACCGTGCCGGTCACGGCGGCGCCCACCAACTTCGCCTGGCGGTTCACGTCGGCCACGCTGGTCTCGTCGCAGTTGCCGCCTGGTGGCATCGGCAGCGAGAAGTCCGACACGACGATCTTCAACCTGTTCAACGGCTGGAGCCAGAGTCTCACGAGCACGCCACAGAACTCGTTGCTCTTCCTGTACAACGTTCCCAGTCCGACATGTCGCGCGCTCTATCTGGAGCAGTTCCCTCCAGGACAATATGCCCCCGTCCTCGATTCCTCCTTCTCGGGTGTGCTCAAGGCATTCCTCGGCTCCGACTGTCCGCCAGACCCCTCGTACATTTGGTCGTTGACGATGGGGACGCTGGGGAGCGGGACGCTGATCGCCTCGGCCGTGAACATTCCGCAGCCGGATGAGATTTCGCTCCCAGGTGGTTCACTGAATGCCACGATGTCAGGGCTCACGCTCACCGGCACGCTGATCTGGCCCGTGCGATACAGCAGTGGCCTTGCATACCACACCTTCAGTTTCCAGGCGACGCGGGTGTTGCCCCCTCCGTAAGGCGGATGCGCGCTCGGGGCCAAGGTGTGCTCCAGTGCGCTTCAGGCTCGTGTCTTCTCCGCCATCTCCGGCTCGATTCCGGCGCGCCCCTCCCTCAGTCGTCCGGCCACACACGCTGCCCGGGCTTGGGTGCACCAAAGCTGAATTGCATGGTGGTCCAGCCCGGCACGGCGCACGCCTGGTACATGGTCGGCATGAAGGAGAATCCGCGACTGAACTTCCTGAGTTGCCGCACAAAGCCGGAGTCGGAAATCCCGGTGACGTCGATACTATCGACTACCCCACGTCGGTCGACATGCATTCTCATCACGATCGGCGCATTGACATACTGCTTCGGTGGTTTCACGTCGATCAGGACCATACGACGCGGGGTAGGTTCCCAGTACACGCCGCGTGTGGTGTCGCCGGCGGGTGGAAGGAAGATCTCGGTACACTCCGCCTCTGGCCGACGCGGCGGTCGTTCGCCCTTTTGCACGACCAATTGCCCTGATGCGGGAGTGGCCACAGTGAGCAACGCCGCCAGGGCGAGAAGAAGCCGAGTCATCTGGTACTCCGAGGGTGGTGCCTACAATCCTGGCTGCAGGGGTCGGTCGCGCGCCACTGCGCGCGCGGCCCGATTATCATTGCCTCCTTCTCCAAACCCTTTCCCGAGACTGTCATGACCGCTCCTGCGCTGAACGCGACCAACCTGGGCTGCTCCATCACCTGCACCGACCTCGCGGCCTCGATCCGCTTCTACCGCGATGCCATCGGGTTCGCCGTGGCGCAGCAATTCGAGAACGAGGGGAAGGTCGTCGCCGCCGTGATCGTCGCCGGCAACTGCCAGTTCGTCCTCAACCAGGACGACGGCAAGCTCGGCTGGGACCGGATCAAAGGGCAGGGCTGCTACCTGCAGATCAACGTCCCAACCTACGCCGACGTCGACAGCACCGCCGAGCGGATCAAGGCCAACGGCGGAACGCTGCTGAGCGAGCCGGCCGATCGCCCGTGGGGCGCGCGGATGTTCCAGTTCAAGGATCTCGACGGCTTCAAGCTTGGGGTGTCGACGCCGCTGGTGGCGTAGGCCCGACGGACCGCTAGAGCCGAACGCCCTGGGGTGCGGTGAACGTCGGATCCTCGACGTTCCCCGTGTTCCGGGTCGCGGCGGGCTCGAAGATCAGCACCTCGACCTCCTCGTCCGCGACCGTGCGGTGTTCCACGCCGCGCGGTACCACGAGGAACTCGCCGGGACCGAGCTCCACCACGCTGTTCCGGAACTCGACCTGGAAATGGCCGCGCACGCCGAGGAAGAGCTCGTCCTCGTGGTCGTGCTGGTGCCACACGAACGTTCCCTTGAACTTCGCGAGCTTGACCTCCTGCCCGTTCAGTTCGCCGACGACCTTGGGGCGCCAATGCTCCGTGATCAGGGGCGAACTTCTCGGCGAGGTTGACCTTGTCCATCGTCCCTCCCAGATGCGCGCGTGGCGCTCGGCCTGCGGTGGTCGTCCCAACCTCCGCTCAGAACCAGCGACGCACCCGCGCGCGATACGCCCGGTAGTCCTCGCCGAAGAGTCGCTCCGAGATAGCGCTCCTCGCGATGGACCACCCCCCACCCTGCATCACCGCCAGCACCACCGGAAAGGCAAGCAGCGGCCAGACGCTGTTCCGCCAACACGCGATGCCGAGATAGCAGAGCGTGAAGCCGACGTACATCGGGTTCCGCGAGAAGCGATACGGCCCGACGGTCACCAGCGCCTTGGTGGGCTTCCAGGGCTCGGATGGGTGCGTGCCTTCCGAAAGGCGAGCACGGCCGGGAGTGCAATGAAGCCGAGGAGTACCAGCACGAGCGCGCCCGGCATCGTGGCGCGTCCGGCGACGAGCGGCCACGGCGACCAGCGGTCGAGCAGCAGGCCCGCCAGCAGCGGGACGCCGTAGATGAGCGGCGGCGGGGCGATCACGCCGGCGGTCTTGGGGCGCGGCGCGTCAGGCAGCTGACTTCGCCTTCTTCACCAGCTCGCCGAACATGGAGGACTGAAGCGAGCCGTCGTCATTGATGTCGAGTTCCATCGCCCCCTCCTCACCGATCAGGGTGATCACGACCTTCCCGCCGCCTGTCCAGCACTCCCCGCTCTGGTTCTCCCCCATCAGCGACAGGGTGACCTTGCCCGCCCGAAACGTCATCTGCACCGGGATGGAGCCGGAGGCGGCATAGCGCCCCTCGATCTTGCCGGTGCAGCTCACCAGGCCCGGGCGCGGCGGCGTCCCGGCCTTTGCCACGACTTTGGGTGGGGCCTCGCTGACGAAACGGATCTGCTCAGGCTTGGCCCAGACCATCATGTTCCCCGGCAGTGTCACCTGGTACTCCGTCCCGGCCACGGTGAGGACCTTGCTGTCGATCCACCGTCCGTCACGCAGGACCGTGATCAGGTCGCCCACTTCGAAAATTCCATTGGCACGATCGTACCGCGTGGATGGCCCGCGTCGGCGCAGCTGCGTGGGGTAGGTGCGGAAGGTTCGTGGCCCGTTGATGATCTGGACATCGAACTGGTGTCCCTCGACGCCGCGCACGATCGCCAGGACCATGCCCTGACCAGTGCCCACGCTAACGGTGTCACCGACCTTGATGCCGATGCCCTCCTGTGCCTGGGCACTCATGGCGTTGGGCCGGAGGGAGGGGACGAGGATGAGGAGGGTGGCGGTGCCGACGAGGGAGCCGAGGCGGGAGATGGTCATGGCAATCCTTCCCTGAGCGAGTGGCGTCGGGAGCGATCCTGCCCAACGTCGGACCGATGAGTATCCGCCCAACTCCCGCGGAGGGCAAGATCAGGGCGCTACGGCGGCAGGGTGTCGGGCGTTCGCGTCCCGGAGGACATCAGTCGTTCGACGCGCCGGTGGGCGGTGCCACGTACGGCGAGTGGAGTTTGACGGGGGGTCCCTTGGGGCGGCGCATCCTGAGATTCAGGAGCTCCACCATGACCGAGAATGCCATGGCGAAGTAGATGTAGCCCTTCGGGAAATGCTGACCCAGACCTTCCGCGACGAGCGTCACGCCGATGAGGAGCAGGAAGCTCAGCGCCAGCATCTTGACCGTGGGATGCCGGTCCACAAAGCCGCTGATCGCGTCCGCGAAGAAGATCATGAACGAAATGGCAATCACCACCGCCGTGATCATGATGCTGAGGTCGTCGACCATGCCGACCGCGGTGATGACGGAGTCGAGTGAGAAGACGACGTCGAGCAGCATGATCTGGATCAGCACGCCACCGAAGGAGGGCGCGACCCGAGCAGACATGGCGCCTTCATCGCCTTCCAGCTTGTTGTGGATCTCGTGCGTGCTCTTCGCGAGCAGGAAGAGACCGCCCGCGATCAGGATCAGGTCCCGTCCGGAGATGCCCTTCGACGCAATCGTGAAGAGCGGGGCCGTCAGCTTGATGATCCACGCCAGCGAAAAGAGCAGCGCGACCCGCGAAATGACGGCGAGCAGGAGGCCGGGGCGCCGCGCCTTCGATTGCTGGCTCGCCGGCAACTTGGACGCGAGGATGCTGATGAAGACCAGATTGTCGATCCCCAGCACCACCTCAAGCGCCGTCAGGGTCCCGAGTGCGATCCATGCCTGTGGGTCAGTCAGCCATTCCATTCGCTCCACTCCCCGTTGCGCCGCGCCTCACTTGGCCTTCACGCCGCGGCAGCGGGTGTGGCCATCGATCACTGCAAAGTAGTGGTGCATGATGGCATCGTCGCGCGGTGACCGACGTCAGCGCCGGGACGGGGCTGTTACGGCGCCTTTCCGTCCAGCACCCATGCGCGGCGGATCAACCCGCCCTGCACGAGGTACATCCAGGTTGCCTGTGTCCGTTCCGGCGGCCCGCCCGTGAAGTGCTCCTGGTCGATAACCAGGTTGCCCTCGACGATCCTCGGCTGCACCGTGATGCGCCAACCGGGCGGCATGGGCGGCAGCGACCGGGCGTAGCGGGCGCGGATGCTGTCGCGCCCCTGCGCGATGATCTGCCCACCCGGAAAGCGTTCGAAGATGGCGTCCGGCGCGACCAGCAGTGCCATCGCGTTGGCGTCGCGCGCATTCGCCGCATCGACGAAGCGCTGCACCACGACCGCGGGCGCCGGTGGCGCGGCTTCCTGGGCCGACGCGCTGCCCGCAAAGGCAAGAAGAAGCGCGGTGGTGCTGAACAGGGATTTCATTCCGCCTCGCATGGCTCAGGGTGATCAGCTGCGCCGGACAAACTCCATTTCCCAATTGACTTCCCAGGTGACGCCGCCGTCGACCGAGAAGGCCTGATCCCAACGGGGATGGCCCTCGGGTGAGATGCGCCAGCTGAAGCGGATTCGAACAGGCACACCGTTGAGCGAATCCTCCGCGAAGAACAGGCCCACGCCATCGGAAAAGCGACCAACCACCGGCGTGTCGAGTGCCCCCGGGAAACGTCCATCGAGCCACCAGATCGACCAGGTGCCCGCGGCCACGTCGTAGGACCGGAGCGCCACCGCGCGGTAGCTCCCCGTCGGGAGGAAGAGCTGATTGTCCTCGACATTGCCGAAGCCCCCGAGCGTCTTCCGCGTCGACGACAATCCGTCGAAGGTCTCCCACTCGGTGCATCCGGCCAGGCGCGCCTTGAGGCGGCGATGATGGACGCGCCAATCGCCGATGACGAAGTCGAAGTCGGAAGGCGCGGCAGGGTCGAGCGTTAGCGACATGGGGCTCCCGGGAGGGGCAGGGCGTGGGCGGAGTGCCGCCGAAGCCCGCGCGTGACGCTGGAATTCTAACGCGCGCGGGCCACGGCGTGGCCCCACTACATCGTGGAGGCCAATCGCTCCGACAGGACGTCCATCTTGGTCCCCACCTGATGGAGCAGCTGCGCCCCGGGCGCGCCCCGCTGCTGCAGCAGGCCGTACCAGAGGTGCCACGGGCCGACCCCCTCGCGGCGGCGGACGTCCGCCGCTGCCGTGGCGGTCGCGATCGCCGCCTCGGCGCCGGCATCAAGCTGCAACCCCGCTCCCTGAAGCGGATCGACATCAGGCAGGAGCCTCGTGCCGATCAATGCGCGCAGCTGGGGCATCTCCGCGCCGGTGCCGTGGAGGAATGAGAGGAAGGCACCATCGCGGAGGCGGAGGACACCGACGAGCAGGTGCTCGGTGGTGATCGCTGGCTGCGCCTGCCGCGCCGCATCGTCCGCGGCCAGTTGCAGCACACGGACCGCCATCTCGTTCATCGGCGGCGGCGCGTGCCTGGTGGCATCGATCTCGGCCAGGATCTCCTCGACGGTGCCTGCGCCGCAGATGGCCAGGAGCTGGCGCACGTCGTCGGATGACGGGTCGTGGAAGTACTGGACGTGTCCGCGGGCCGTGGCGCGCGCCGAGCCGTGCCCCGGCCAGTCGTGATCGAGGTCGGCACCGCGACGCACGAGAAACTCGGCGAGCGGCACCATCAGGTTCCCCACCGCCTCGCGGAGCAGCGGCCACTGGAACGGCGAATGGTCGATCGGGAATCCGGCGGCGAGCAGCGCATCCATCGCCGCCCACCGCTGGTTCCATCCGGCGATCTGGAACGCCTCGTACATGATCTCGAGGTCGTCCGCGTCGTGGTGGGGAGGAGGTGGCCCTGGTGCAGTCCCATCGCCACCGGATCAGGGCGATTGAGCCGTCCCTCCGGGGTGAGCCGCCCCTTCCCGGCGATGAAGCGCTTCACGCCGGCGACGTCGCCGAGGCCGGCGGCGATCCAGAGGGCGCGCCGTGGCGTGACCCGTGGGGCGATGACATCGACCGCCGCTGGGTTTCGGAAGCGGGCGATCGCATGCTCGACGATCGGGATGCCGGTGGGCGGCAGCCAGTCGGGATCGGCGCCGCGGTCGAGGCACCACTGCACCGTCTCGGCGAGGAGGCCGTCACGTGTCCGCGCCCCGTCCTGCGGCCAGCCGAGGAGCAGCTCGCTGAGTTCCTGCTGAATGTCCATGCCGCGCGCCGCGAGCAGGTCGGTGACCCGGCGCGCGTCGGGGGTCGTCGCGTCGCGCTCGGCGCGGAGTGCCATCGTCCCCAGGGTGTTGCGCCACTCGCGATCGGTCCGCGACGGCGTGAGCAGCTCCGGGTGCGCGTCGAGGATCGCCGAGAGGGCGTCGACATCGTGCGCCTGGATCGCGGTGCCGGCGCGCGCTCGCGGGCCACTCCCTCGATCCCACACGTCCTTGTCGTTGCGCCGCCGCGAGTCGTCGCCACGTGCGATCAACTCCTCCCAGCTCGCCCGACGATAGCGCCGCGCGACAACGAGCCGTGCTTCGTCGAGGGTGATGGGCACCGCGAGAATCTCGGCGAGTGGTCGCGCGAAGAAGCGCGGGACGAAGTGGGCGAGCTCCCGCGCCACAATGACATCGCCGTGCTCGTGCCGCTTCACCACGTTCTTGGCCAGCGCCTCAAAGCGTGCGAGGCCGTCGTCGGCGACGTTGAATCGCGGGGCATGGCGGTGCCGCTCGAGCACCTCGAAGTACTCGACCATCCTCGGCCAACTGGTGAAGCCGTACTCACGCGCAATCACGTGCTGCACGTCGGCCAACTGGAGCGTCTCAACGCCGGTGTCGCGCAGTGCGGCGGGGTGCGCCGTCTGCACGCGACGCAATGCGTCGGGGTCGCCGGCGTGCAACTGCTTGAGGAGCGCCTTGGCCTGCTTGCGCTCGTAGTCGAGATGGGGAGTGGCGGGGAGCGGACGGGCATTGCGCGCGATCGGATCGGCGCGCCTGGGGCTGGTGCCGGACATGGGATCTCCTTTCGTGGTGACCCGTGTCCGCCAGGTGGGTCCGAAAAGAGGATGAGTTGTCGGGGTGCTGCGGGACTACGACGACATCGGAGGGGACCATCCCTTCCCGCGGACCGGAGGCGCTCCGACCAGCGCCTGACCCAGGCTACCATGCGGTTCGGGAACACGGAAGCGAAGGGCCGGGGATGTGCCGGAGCGATTAAAGACGTTTTCGACTGGACACCGCGTAGTTCTTGCCCGCAATCAGGGTTGCGCGGGCGTGCCGTCCGACCAGTTCGCCGCCCCGATGAGGAACACCACGATCGGGGGCAGCCCCTGCATTGCCGATGCATCAGTCGACGAGAAGAACCAGTAGGGAGCCGCCATGAGCGGCGAGTCTGCCGCATTCGAACCCCAATCCGTCGCGTCCACGCCCGCGGTGAAGAACATGACATGCGGCGCGTTGTGGGTGCCCTCATCGGTCAGATAGGCCGATCGCGACATCATGTAGGACATCGCGCCGCCTTGCAGCTCCGGCACCTCGCCGTTGGTGAACGCGGCCTTGACCGCCGTCAGGATCTCGGCCTTGGACTTCCCGGCCATCAGCATTCTGCTTCGCAAGAGCACCACGGGGAGAATCGTGCGGGCCGCCTGACGGTTCATGCAGTCGGCAGCGCACCTTCGGGTTCCAGAATTCCGGCCAGTCGAATGCCGCCATCCAGCTCCGTGCCACCATGCAGACAAAGCCGTTCGTCCCTTCGACCGCCGTCCGGTACCTGCGGGCCCAGCACCAGGATCGTCGCATCGCGCGCAACCGAATTCGGCGCGGCACTGCGCGCCAATTCGATCTCGGCGCGCTCGTCCATTTGGTACTCTCCGATTGCCGCCATGCGCGGGTACTTCTCCGCTTGTGCCGCGACCTGCGCCACGGCACCGCCACTCACGAGGGCCAGGAGCCAGCGCGCGTGCGGACGCGCAATGCAGGAGCCCCTCATGGCGTGGCGTCGTCCATGACGGCCGGCATCGGGAAGCGTTCCTGCATCCACGCCTGCCACAGCGGTGTGTGGCGGGTAACGTTCTCGGCTGCCTGCTCACCGTACATGTAGAACGTCAAGGTCGCCATGACCATGCTGCCGAACTTGATGGTGCCGAACGCAGCGGTGCCGGGCCCCGGCGTGTCGAGCCGCATCAGGGCACCGCACGGACTGTCGCTGATGTACCCACCACGCCGCCAAGCGCAGGCACACCCGCCTGTGCGGCGCAACGATCCCCCACGCGCGCCGTGCAGCCCGAGTGCCGCGGTCAGTGTCTCCACGCCTCTGCGGCCGTGCCCGGCACCGGGGACATGATCTGCATGATCGCCGAGCGCTGTCCGCGGAAGTGCGTGAGATAGAGCGCAGGACGCGGGCGATGCCCGGCCACCCTCTTCGGCACCAGTCAGCTGCGCGTCCCAATCGTCCGTGCTGGAGAAGAGGCTCCGTACCACGCGCACGACGCAGATGCCGCCGGCGCGCGCCTCGACGCTGAACTCGGTCGCGATCGGCGGGAACCGGGGCCCAGCCAGCTCCTCGCGGGCGAACAGCCTCGGCGGATCCCACGCCGTCACCACCGAGCGCGAATCCATCGCGGGACCGAAGTCCAACGTCACCGCGACCGGCTTGCCGCCTTCCTCCTCGAACTGTGCCGGCACGAACCACGCAGAAATGCCCGTCGTGATACTTCGCGACGAGCGTCGCGATCGCTTCGGTGAGCTCTGCTGAACGCGGCACGGTCAGACGCCGACCGGAAGACCACGTCGGTCTCGACCGCGAGCGTCGCCAAGCGCTTCCTCGCTTTTCCGCCCGACCCACGAGGTCGGCCACTTCGCGGATGATCCGGGCGCCCAGGGCAATGAGGTAGCGCGCCGAGAGCCGATCGACTTGCCGCTCCGGATTCACGGCAATCGGCCCCACGCCTTCGGCGACACGACGTACGAGGCGGCCGTCGCGACGACCAGCCGCTCCGGTCAGCCCGCCCCATTTCCGCTCCTCAGCCAACCGCACCAACCCGTGGGCCTCAAGCGCAGCAGGTGGTAGTTGACCTTCTGGCGACCTAAGCCGACCCGGGTGGCCAGCGTCGCCGCCGAGGCGGGGACGGCCAATTCGGAGAGCAGCCGGCTGCGGATCGGCTCAAGGGCGGACGTCGCCGCGGCCGGATCGTCGATGACTTGGAGGTCAAGCATGGAGAGATTCTACCTTTGACAGATTTTCTTGTCAAGGGGGCGCAAGCCACCTGCCGCCGTCCTTCCGGTCGATGGGCCTGGGCGCCGCCCGATCAGGAACCACTTCTCCTGACGGGGGCCGGAAGAAGTGCCAGCCCTCATCGTCGAGCCAGGCATCGTCTTCGAACATCACGAAGAGCTGCTCCCATTCCACTCCGGGATCGCGGTCTTGGTATTGAGCTCGATCGAGATGCAGGAGCCTCCGGAGTCGCTTGCCATCGGCGCCCGGACGCGCCCCGATCGGAAGTCGATGCTCGCGCCGAGGCCGTGGCCCTGCAGCCCGATCGGATGCGAATAGATCATCGCCTCGATCCTGCGCTCCTTCATCTCCTGCATGGTGGCCCGATACACCTCGCCGGCGGAACGGTCGGGACGCGAGTGGCGTTGCATGAGAGCATCCTGCAGGATGTTCGTGTTCCGCATCGCGGCCTTGAGCCCCGCCGGGGCGTCGGTCTGCCCGGCTTCAGGACGTAGGCCATCTCTGCCAGTCGGTGTCGAAGCCCATGCAGGTGATCCCGAAATCGATGTGCACCACATCACCGGGGAGAATCACCGTCTTCTCCGGCGCCACGGCGAGGAAGCCGCGCGAGAGTGGCAATCCGCCGCCTTGCCGCTGGACACGCAGGTCCGGCTGGAACCGGGTCCGCACGCCGTGCGCGCCCAGCGCGTCGTGCAGCCAGTTGCGCACGTCGCCGACCGTGGTGACACCGGGCTTTGATCACCTCGTTGGAGAGGGCGCGCTCGACGATCCGCGCCGTCACCGCCACCGCCGCAGTGTAGTGCGGCTTCTCCGCTCAAGACGCGTGCGAGGAGCTCCTCGATCAACGGCGCGGCACTGACGAAGCGGGCACGGTGCTGTCGCCGAGCACGCCGACGAGCCAGGTGTAGGCGTCGTGGGTGAGGGCGCGAGCCTGCCCGCGTGATCCGCCGATCTCCAGGCCGATCGTGGCAGGGGCGTGCTCGGCATAGACTCACGCAGCACGACCGCCGCGGGCCGGGGTTCGGACGTGCTCCGAACCAGCGCGTCAGGTTGTCCTCGGAATAGCCGGTGAGCGCCACGCGCCGAAGCCCTTTTGCTCCGGCGTCCACGAAGACGAAGACGTCGCGGTTGCCGGTGTAGGGGCGCGGCGGGCAATCGCATGCACCACCGGGTTGTCGTCGAACTCCTCGTTCACCACGATCCGCATCCCGATGCCATGCCGGCGCATCATCGGCAGCAGCATCGCGTGCCGGGCATCGAGCCACGACTCGCGGACGCGAATCTGTTGGGACCAGGAGTAGCCCGGTGGGTCCTGCCGATGCCCGGGCGGCGGGCGCCACGAGCGGGAAGAGCGCCAGCAGCGCAGCGAGGCGCATGGGAGCCGCCAGCAGCTTTCGCATGGGACTCCTGAGAGGTGAGGGGTCCGGACCTGCCTCGTCCGGCGCTGCGATCGCGGTGGCCTGTCTGCGCCCGCGACCAGCGCCCGCTAACATAAGGAATGCCAACACACTACCACGATGCCGAGCCCGGCGCACGCGGGCCGGCGGCATGGTGGCGCTGCATCCTGTGGCGACCGAGGGCATTGGATTCCCGCTGTCCCAGCGAGGAACATCCGCCACCTCAATCCCCATAGGGCCTTCCATGGTGCACCAAGTTCGAGTCATCGGCGCCGGCGTGATCGACGATTGCGCACGGACGGTGCATTGGCACCCTGACCACGCTCACCGCCGTCTCAGACCCTGATCCGGCTGTCGCCGCCGTTCTCCGCTGTGGGCGGCGCGGTCCCCGTGACCACCCCGGAGGCCTTCCGGGAGCAAACTGCGCGATGGGGTGATCATCTCTCCCCCGGTGCATTCCCATCGAGGCCGCCTGCGTTGAGTCTTCAGCCGCAATGCACGTGCTCTGCGAAAAGCCGATGTCCAATACCGTGGACGGATGCCAGCGCATGGTGGCGGCGGCCGTGGCCGCGGACCGCGTGCTGGCGGTGGGCTTCAATCAGCGATTCCTCCCCTCGATGCAGTACATCCGCGGCATCATGGCCGCCGGCACCCTCGGGGAGATCGACCACATCCGACTCTTCGGTGGGCACGACGGTCTGGCCAACTTCCGCGCCGAGTGGCAGTACCGCATGCCGGAATCGGGCGGCGGTGCGACGATGGACATCGGCATCCACATGGCTGACTTTGGTCGCTTCTTCCTCGGCGATATCACCGAGGTGTACGGCAGCGCGTCGGGGCGGGTCTGGCAGCTGCCCGGCTCGGAAGACAACGCGATCGCCATCTTCCATAATCAGGCGG
>JADJAK010000005.1:300000-428075 GCA_016704275.1 Gemmatimonadota bacterium | reverse complement strand
TGCCGGCCGTGGGGAGACCATGCACGAGTCCGTCCGGAACTCCTCAGAGGAAGTCAGGTCAGCGGACCAGAGCCGGGTATGGTCGAACCAGACGCCGGTGCCAAGGGAATCGACGACGGTGGCATACCGCTCTATGAGCCGACCATCGTCGAGGAGGTGCGCATCCCATCGGACGCCCATGGTGGGTCGAGGAGGAAGCGGCACCGAACCGAGCGCCGTCCCGCTGGCATCGAACCGGCTGAGGCGCTGGTTACCGCGGTCATTGACGACGATGATCCCCGAACTGGTGACCACGAAGCCCATGCCGTCCAACAGCTCGCCGGGGCCACCCCCCTTTCTGCCGAAGCTGCGGACTGGCTTTCCGTTGCGATCCAGCAGGTGGAAGCGCTCGTCCTGATAGTCGAAGTGGACAAGCGTGTCACCTGGGAGCATGCCTAGTCCGAAGTTGGCATCGAAGGAGTGCGGACCCTCGGCCTCGCCGCCCACGCGCCATTCTTCCCGAAGGGTCCAGGTCGGCAGTGGGCTAGCACTCGGTGCGCGATCGCCACAAGCAGCGAGCCCTACGAGGCTGGCGAACACGATGAACCAACGGGCTGGGGGCACCGGGGCTCCAGGACGGGCTTCAGTGCTCATTGTGGTCGCAGCGCGGTATCCGGTCGCGACTTGATCAAGCCCATCTTGTCGTCGGGGCCTGCGCGGACCCATACCTCGTCACTGATCGGCCCCACCGAGACCCCGCCGAGAATCCGGCCCACAGAATCCACGCGCACCCGCAGGGGGGTACCGAACACGGCAACTATGAGCGAGTCGCTGCCTCCCCGGCGTACGGTGGATGGGAACGTCCTGCCACTCGTCAGCCAGAAAACCGGTGCGTCGGCCGTCCCGCCATTGGATACCGCCCGACGCGTGAGCAGCTCCTTCAGGGCCAAGGCATTGGGGAACATCGGCAGGACCTCTGCGCTTGCCGCGACACGTTGAACCCCCGCCGCGGATGTCACGATCATCGAGTCGCGCGCTACGGCAATCCGCCTCCACCGAAAGCGAGAGCCGGGCTCGGGGTCATTAGGCGCGTACGTAGTAGACTCGAAAAAGCGCACCGTGTTGCGCGGGCCCAGTATCAGGCGATAGTCAGTGTGGGCGCCCTCCGGCAGATTGTCCAATCGTCCCCTCAACGTATCTCCGATGCGTTCAAAGCGATCGAGAAACATCGTGTCCGACGATCGCGCCTGCACCCGTGCCACCGGCGGAGCGGCTGGTGACATTCCTGGCGGCGGGGGCCCTGGCGGGGGTGGCGCCGGCGGCGCGGGCGCGGCACCCCGCCGGACAATGTGGATGCCACGCTCGGGGACGGCCTGGCAGGACGCGGCGTCGCTGACGGTTGCCAGGAGCATCAACCCGATTGTGACACCGGCCGCGAGTGGGGTTCGCGTGGCGGGCATGAGGCGTCCTCCAACGATGGTAGCAGAGTAGACGAGGGCTCCGGAGAACTGGGTCAACGGCTACGCTGCACAGGGGACGATATGCCACTCGGGGCTGCTCCGACGTGGCCCGCTGGCTGGAAACTATCTGACCAGCGCCTTTGGCAGCACGGCGCTGTAAACCTCAGAAGCCGATGCCGCACTGAGATAGATCCTGCCCCGCGAGAGATCGGGGGCAATCCGCCACACGTCCTTAGCTCCGGCGAAGACCAGATCCGCAAAGACTCTGCCACTGGAATCAGCGACGAGGACACGCGCATCGGCGTCGGGCGGGTTCCTGAGCAGTGCCCACGCCATGCCGCCGGCAACTCAGACATCTGCGAAGTAGAGCAACGGGTGAAACCGGGGAGGCTGCGACTCCTCCTGATTCCGCCTTCGATACTCCTCGAGAATGGGCGCGGCGGCAGAATCCGCCAGGCGCACCACCGCCTTCCGTTTGCCGGTGCGTTCGTAGACTGCGAGTTCCGGAACAGATGCGAAGGCCAGCCAGTAGAGCGAGTCCGCGGTCATTGCCGCAGGACATCATTGGCGTAGTAGGTTGGCACTTTGGACTGCGCAGCCAGCTGCCGGAACGTGCCGAGGTCGTACTCGCGGTTGAATGCCGCCAGGGGCTCACTAATGGTATGCGCCACCGCTCCTGACGGCGTCAGAACCCGGAGGAGCGTCCCCTCGGCGCCTGCGGTCGGAGCCAGGATGCCGCCGTCGGGATTCATGGCGACTCGCCCCAGTCCGATCCATCTGGAGCCGGGCTCGAGCCCAGGGCCCTTTCCATCGTCGAGGGAACGCTCGTGCGGCCATTCCCGACGTTCAGGGTGAGCAGCGTGTCACCGACGAGCTGAAGGCCGAGCGGGGTGAGCAACTGACCTGGCCCCTTCCCCGGTTCCCCGATCCGCCGCACTAGGGCGCCAGTGGAGGGTCGATCACCATGATCGAGGAGGGCAAGAACGGCAAGTTGCCCAGAGGGCAGCATGACCATGTCTGCCGGCCGGAACAACAGGCCATCATCGGCGCTTGCGACCGTGCTCGACCACGAGACGGTGGGACACTTGATCAACCTTTGGAGCACTCCTGGTACAGGACGAGCGCCAAGGGCGAGGACGAGGCTGACGGGAGGCGAAGCTGGATCATGGGATTCTCCCCCTCGAATGGTGATCGAACGACGTGCGTTTCGGCGGCAGGGGGCTTCTTAGGGCGCGACACTGCCGCGGTTCGGTGCAACACTTGTCCAGCCGCTCCCCGATTCCACCACCGGCCAGATCTCACCGCTCGCGGCGAGTTCAGCTGCCCGCTTCCGGTTGAGTCGTTTCATCACGGCGAGCGTCCCACCATACAACAGTACGCCTTCGAGGGCCGCCGCCAGCGGAGCAGCCCACCACACGCCGCCTTCCGAAATCGCGAGCACGACACCAGCGCCGACCGACAGGATGGCGAGTCCCCCCCCAGCACCAGCCCGGGCGCGGGCCGTTGCCGACTCGTGGAGTGCTCCTGCACCCCCCCGGAAGCCTTCAAGGCCAAGGGGCAGGCCCCTGGCCGGGCTCCGGGCGCGTAGAGTGGCCCCCCCCCCGCGCCCGGCCGGCGCCGCCCCGCAATGCGTCGCCTGCCTACCCCGGTTCGGACCAACGCGAAGGCCGCGAGTCCGAGGGGACGCCCCACCCGACCCTCGCGACAAGGGGAGAGCTGCAGGCGACTGAAGGAGAGGCTCCTCCCGGGGCCCGGGGCGGGGCCGCGCGCACCCCCGGCCCGCGCGCCGGCGGCCCCCCCCCCGCAAAGGCTACTGGGCGCGTGCCGGACCGCCAGGCCCCTACCGCAGCAAACGCCTGTTAGGGTGCAATCGACTTTGGGGTGTCAGTGCCGGCCGGTAGCGCCCCGCGTCTCGCGACCCGTTGGATACCAAGTCCTGTCACACCGCCAATGACGGAAAACAGCGCTGCGCCAATGGCGAGGTCGCCGACCGAGATGCCCGGCATCGATCGTCTGGCAACAACCGCCACGAGGAGAAAGACCAGCGCGCCGCCAATCCCGCCGAATCCGATGGCACGTCGTGCCCGGAGCTCCGCGCCGTTGGGGTCGGGTCGCCAGAGGCCAAGGACGACACCGAACGCCGCCCCCGCGATCAAGCCATAGAAGCCGAAGAGGCCGAAGACCGGCATCGGCGACCAGGCGCCCACTCCCCGGCCAGAGGCAATGGCCCCAATCAGGTTGAGGACCACTCCGACGAGCCCCCAGCAGGCCGCGGAGATCAGGGCGAGCTGGAACACTGCGCGAAGGCGTCGGGAAGTGCTCATTGGATACCTCGTGATGGCACCCTGACGGCGTGCGGTTCCGCGGCGGGGCCCATCGCGGCCACCGTGTACCTTCGCTACTTCACCCCAAGCCAGTAACTCACCTTCAGCGCCAGGAAGTTGTCTCCGTCCGCGCCGATCGCATCAAACAGCCGTCCCGCACTGACCACCGTGCCGTAGGGGGTGAACTGCTGGCGGTTGTTCTGCCAGATGACAAACGCCGTGCTCCCCGGTTGCCACTCCCAGCGAAGCACCAGGTTCGAGCGGAAGGAGAGCCGGTTGAAATCGAGATTCGGGAGGGCGAAGCTCTGCGCGCCATCCGTCACGGTATACGAGCTGTCCGGATTGCGGACAATCCCCGTCCCGGATCCTGCCGCACCATACTCCCGAAGCAGTCGGCTCCTTGGTGCAGCGAGCTCGCCAAACGTCGAGTACTTGCCGCTCGCCGCGAAGGGCTCGGCGTACGCCTCGACGGTGAAGTTGGCGGTGATGGCGTAGTTGAGCCGGAACCGCGCCGAGAGTTGGCTCCGCTCGACGGTCGCGAAGGTGTAGCGGCTGCCGAAGGTCGCCGCCGAGCCGCCGCTCCTGGTGGTGACGTACTGCCGGGTGTCCATGGAGCTCGTGTAGGTCGGGTCGACGGACGCCTGCCAGCGCGCGCCAGGCCGCACCGACAACGTCGAGCGCGCGCTCCACGACCAGCCACCGAGTTCGTCGTCGGTGTGGCCAAGGTTCACGCTCCAGGTCACCGGAATGTTCGGACGGCTATTGAAGCCGCTCGTGATACTCCACGAGTTGGGGGTTCCCATCAGCGGACCGCCGCGGGTGAGCACATCGCTCGTGGAGCGGAGACTGTAGGAGAGGTTGAGGGAGGCCCGCGTGAAATTGTTGAAGGTGAGGTTGGAGCTGAGGCTGGCGTTGGAGTACTGGCGCACCCCGCCGAAGTTCCATCCCGACCGCGTGGCCAGATTGAGCATGTAAAAGCGGTATGCCTTCTTCGGCCTGGCATTGCGCACGCCGAAATCCGCGTTGAAATCGATGTCGTCGGCCGTCTGCATCCGCCCCAGATCGTTGATCTCGAAGCCGGGTGATCGGGCGAGTAGCTGGATGCCCCAGAACGAATAGCCCGCGTTCTTGTCGTGACGGAGCGAGGCGGTATAGCCACTGAGCGAGGTGCGACCCGGGGTGTACCGGATGTGATCCTGGTCCGGCCGCTGGAAGAAGTGCGCGCTGCCGCGCTGCAACCGCGCGATGGCGGTCGAATCGCCCTGGACGTAGCTGCCCCCGAGAAAGCCCGTGAGCTCGTACTTCCCTTGCTGGGTCCGGAGCTTGAAGTCGAGGCCACCGCTGAAGGCGTCGCGAGCGAGGATGTCCTGCAGGCCACCGCGTTCGTCGACGAAATGATGCGCGTGGGTGAGATTGATCCCGGCATTCGACTGCTGCTTCCCGAAGTCCTGCTGCATCCGGACCACGGCAAACGCACTCGCCGGTTCGACGGCGACGGCATCGGAGCGCTCGGGGAGGGAATCGTAGGAGCGCGCCTGTTCCGTCGGTGTCACTGCCGCGAGCATGCCGATCGAGAGCCCCGGTGTGAGCCGCCCAGTGACCTTCGCGGCCGAGAGAATGGTGGTGTTGCTCGGCTGATCGACGAAGTCGCCGCTGGTCGTTCCTCGCGGCGGTGCGCCGATGCGGCGACTGTAGAAATAGACTGGCCGGTTGATGAAGTTCTGGGCCAGCCCGGTGAGCGCCTCCGCCCCTTCGGTGAAGAACGGTCGCCGCTCGGTGAAGACCGTCTCGAAGGCGGAGAGATTCACGTCCGCCGGATCGGCCTCGACCTGACCGAAGTCGGGGAGCACGGTGGCATTCAGTGTCAGGTTGGGACCCAGCCCCATCTTGAGATCGCCCCCCACGCGCCCGGATGCCTTCTCCTCGAAGGGATTCCGGGGGTTCACATTGGCGCGGTATGTCAGCCCGCCGGTGACGTAGGGGAGCAGCTCCAGGCGCCGTGCCACGGGAATCCCGCTGATCCCCTCGAGCTGCCCGAACTTCGAGAAGAACCCTGCCACGTTCCGGGGGATCAGGACCCAGCTGTTCTTCTCGTTCTTGTCGGGCATGTTCCGCGTGAGCTGCAGCCCCCAGATCTGATTATCACCCTGGTTGAAGCGCAACTGTGAAAACGGGATCCGCATCTCGGCAGACCACCCCTGGTCGTCCACCCGAGCGTGGGCGCTCCAGACCGGCTCGTACTGCGCTTCGCGCCCACCCTCCTGGTCCTGCGGGTGGTACCAGTCGCCGCGCACGCCGCCGGAGTTGACCGAGAAGGAGTACCCGGTCTGGCGGTCGTGGTACGGGTCGAGCGACACCGTGAAGACTTCGGCGTCGCTCTCGGAGTCGCGCCGACTAATCGAACGGCGAATCGCGTGGGCGTCCGGCAGGTGCATCCGCGCAGCGATGTCGAGCGCGTCGTCGTCATAGAGGATGCGGACCTGGGTCCCCACGCTCGGCGCCTTGCCCTCGTCGGGGTCCCGCTGCACGAAATCCGAAATGACCGTCGCTCCGGCCCAGGCGGCATCGTCGAGCAGGCCATCGATCTGTGGTGCCTGGCCCGTGAGTCGCGAGGCGCGGGTGGACTTGGGCGGCGATTGTGCGACGAGCACGTGCGCCGGCGCCATCGTCAGGATGGCGACCAGGGCGGATCGCGTGATGGCTGGATGGATGGTCAGATCCCGCTCAACAGGTGAAAGGCATGCTTCGCGTGGGCTTCCCAAGGATGTGGGCAGTGGTCACAGGGGGCAAGAGTGACTGATGTCAGCCCTCGGCGGACCCAGCCAGGTAGCTGATCGCGCTGTCCCTATTGGCGAACTTGGCGGCGACCATTCGACCATCAGCATGCTCGATGACAACGGTCACCGCGATGGCACCGGATTGCGCCCTCGCTGCACCGCGGGGGTGTGCACCCGCCGAGCTCCCGCGCGAGCGCACCACCTCGGCCCGAAGGATCGCGGGTGTGACGCCGGCGGCGAGCAGCGTTTGGGCGGCGATCCCCTTCTCTTCGCGGAGAAGGCCGAGGAGGAGGTGCTCGGTGCCGATGTAGGTATATCCGAGTTCACGGGCCTCGACCATCGCGAGTTCCAACGATTTCTTGGCGCGCGAGGTGTAGGGCAACTCGGTGTCGGCGATGACGCTTCGACCAGGCGTCAGCCCTGCCAGCAGGTTGGTCCGAAGGTCAGGAATCGAGACCGGGAGGGCCTCGAGCGCCGCCAGGCCGCGGCCGCCGACGCGGAGCAGGCCGAGCAGCAGGTGCTCGGGGCCGACGTACTCGTGGCCGAGGAGGCCTGCCTCCTCACGGGCATACTGGAGTCCATGCCGAACACGGTCGGTGAAGTTGAATCCGTCCAAGGGAACCCCCTAGCGCTTTCAGAGATTTATGTGCACCTGCCAACGTCGGATGCTTCGGCGCCTGTCGCGCCCGGTTCACGAGCGGGCGCGGCGCCCCCAGGGGCGAGGTCGGCCCCTGAAGGAGGGAGCCTCGGTCCCCCCCCCCGCCCCCCCACCCCCCCCCCCCGGCCCAAGCCCCCCCCCCTTCTCAAACACCCGGCCCCCCGCCTCGGGCGACCTCCCTCCTGGGCCTTAACAGCCTCCCGCACCATCTCGATCGTGATCCCGTGGCGGGCGAGCGCTTCGGCGGCGACCCCGTGTCGTTCTCGCAGCAGACCCAACAGGAGGCAGGTCGCTGTCACTGAGGCCGTATTGAGATCCCGTGCTTCCACGATCGCGCATTCGATCACGTCATTGATCCGATGGGTGTGCGGCAGTTCCGGTACGTCCTCGACTGCCAGGGTACGATCGGCGGACTGCTCTTGGGGCGAGAGGCCGAGCATGGTCAGCGTCGTACTGCGCACCTGGCCAGGCTCCATACCTACACGACTGAATGTGGTGACAAGATCGGCCTCCGGAACGTCCAAGAGGGCCAGCAACACGTGCTCGGTCCCGATGATACCGTGTCGAAGCTCGGCCGCTCGCGGCCGGCCTGGGAGAGCACTCGCTGTGCTCCCCCCGTGAAGTGGACATCGGCCATGCTGCCTCCTCGAGGAATGTTGGTCGCGGTTTACTGCCCTGCGGGACCACTAAGTCCGTAGATCACCACCGTCCGCTTCGCTGTTCCGAACTTCATCCGTCCTGCCACGTAGTCTGACCCGATATCGATCGGCTGGAAGGCCGTCGGCATGGTGACGTCGCTGATCCATCTCCCTGCCGGGTTGAACACCGACCACTTGGTCGGAACGATGGGGTCATCCACGAATGAGCCGGCGCTGATCGCGTCATCGAGATGCGCCTCCCGGACCCACAGATTCCCGTCTCGGGCGACCAGACACTGAGCGAAGGCCGGCAGCGCGTCGGCCCACGGCTGCTCGCGCACCCGCTGAACTCTCTTGAGCGAGTCGGCGCCGCGGGTCGTCACCCAGATCCTGCTCCACTCGACGACCCAGCGCTCCCAATCGCTGTCGGTCACGGCCGTCGGCTTCCACGACCTTCGGACGATCGCTTCCAACTGACCGCGTTCCGAGTAGGCGCGAAACGCGTACTCGGTGCCGAACCCATGGTAGAAGCGCCCCGATCCGGCACACACCGCGCTGATCGGACTGAGCCACACCGCAAAGGGGCTGCTGTCGACTGTCTCGAACGTGATGTACGGCATGGGACCGAGGTCTCGGATCACGGCACCATCGCGGTCCACCAGCATGAGGGCGGTGGAGTCAACGAACTGCGTTCCGGCCGGGTGAGGCTTCGGCCTTGGCAGCATGAAGAATGCACCGCCGCCATTGCTGAGCGTGCCGACGTTGAAGCCACCCTGTCGCGTTGTTGCCGGTGGGTCGCGAGCTGGCGGAGCGAGTCGCCCGTGATGGCGATCCGTCCCGTGTAGTCGAAGTGACGGACTGCGATGGTATCGCCGCTCAGCAGCGCGAGCCCGTGATCGTCGCCGCCCACCGCGTGCGGGTCCCGCTCTCGGCGAGCGCATGCAGGAGTTTTCCGGGCATCAAAAAGCCGGAATTCTGGAGCCTGCTTTGCCGCCACGATGATCCGCCCATCCTTGAGCCGAAGGACGCTGGCCACCCCGCCGAAGTCATAGTCCGGGCGACCATCAGGCATGAAGGAGAGAATCGGAGCCTTCGAGAGCTGCATACTGCGTGTGCCGCTCAGCAGAGGGGCGGTGTTCTCCACAATGCGCACGCCGGCACTGTCGCGTACGGACTGCGCAGCGGCCTTGCACGAGCCCGCCCGAGGAGAGCAGGGTGAACGCCATCGTCACGGGACTGGCGGGCGCTGGGCATTGTCTCCCCTACCCGGTGGAAGTGCGTGAGCATAGGACGACTGGAACTAGCGTCCGTGTGATCGCTACGTGAGCCACCATCCAGAAGACACAACCCACAGTGAGCACCGGAACACCATGGGCACGTCAACGAATGACGCTACGTTCCTGGCATTGCGACGCAATGTCCCTTCGATGACAGCCAGGTATCACCTGAAGACAGTGACGCCTCACGGCGTGCGATGCTGCGGAGGGCGTGCCAAGGCGCGCGCGGGCCTTCGTAGTGCTACGGCGCGTGGGCCGAGGCGTCTGGGCCCGACCGCAGTAAACGCTTGTTCTGTGGCGGACTACCCGTGAGTGGCAGACCAAGCCTCGCGACCAGTCTCCGACTGACCGCCGGATAAGCAGGCGGCCGGGTCGGTCTTTGTCCGGGCCCTCGCCAACCGTCCAGCCAACGGGGAGCGCATACTCCTTCAGCCAGCGTTCCAACTCGGCCACCGGAAGCTCCAATTGGTCGGCCTCCGTCTCAAAGAGAATGACGTCGGTCGGCGTCCAACCAAAATGCGTCGCAGCCTCGATGAGGCACTGCAGTTGGTTCGCGAGACCGTGTCTGGCGCGAGCAAGGTGGTCGTCCTTGAGTGCGTGAATACCCCACGACCCGATCATGCCGGGTTCGGCGAGTGGGGCGACCATGAGCGGTTTCCGAGCCTCGGCAAGTAAAGTGCGCGCCATCGGCCAGCCGGCACGTCGCCCTTCCGGGACGAACACCCACTCCCGAGGGGAGGACGGCGGGTCCCTCGGCTGCTGAACAAACCTGATGACCTGAAGAGTCAACTCAGCACACAAGTCCATAGTGCCACACGCCTCTTTATGGGGACGTTGTTGAACGCTCGGCGCCGGACTGCGAATAGCCACCTGACGCCGTGCGTTTCTGCGGCGAGGCCAGGTGAGGCCGCCGCGTACCTCAATGTAGATCAGGCGCCCGCCGGCCGAGCCGCCATCGCCTCGTCCGCAGCAAACGATGGTTATGCCGCTCCTACCCCAGCAAAGTGCCCTACCGTCAGAATTGCCTCTGAATACATGAAGCCAGAAGTGAACCAATCGTCCCCAGGACGATTGCCGCCACACCCGAGACCAATATCGCGATCAGCGGATGGCTGCGCACCCAATCAGCGGGCTGGAGTTGACCCGGTGCCGTGGAGACCGCACCATTTGCGACGGAGGCTTTACCCACGGCACAACCCGAGTAACCCGAGGAGGTCCGCCTGCAACTAATGGCCCTGGTCCGCGTAGGTCGGACCCCGGAGTCGCTGGCCAATGAGTTTGAGCCGAGTGCCGAGGCGATTCGCATTTGGCTCGAGCAGGCCGACCTCGACAGTGGCCGCCGGACCGACGGCCTGACGACCGACGAGTCGGCCGAGCTGGTGCGCCGGGGTCGCGAACAAACCAGGTCACAATCGAGCGCGAGATCCTTTGAAGAGCCGCGGCCTGGTGATACTGGCGCTCCCTGCGGTCGCCGCACGGCATACCGGCACGATATCCAGCATGTCGACGGATTCGTGAGGGATCACCAGGCCACGTATTCGGTGGCGACGATGTGTCGCCTCTTCCAGGTCTCCCCGAGCGGCTTCTATGCGTGGCGCGAGCGGCCGCCCTCGCGGCGCGCGCAGCGCGACGCGGCACTCCTACAGCACCTACGGACCTTTCACGCGCGCTCCGATGGCACGTACGGCCACCTGTGGGACATCGCCATCCATCTCGGCCAGAAGCGCGTGGCGAGCGTGATGAAGCAGGGCAGGCGCAGGCGGCGTGACATCCCAACCCGCCACCACTCCGCGAAAGCGGGTCAACTCCCATCTCACGTGCTATCTTCGCGCACCCAGAAGGTTGTGAACAACCACTGAAGGCACCCCGTCTCCATCATGTGTCGTACCGAGTACGTAATCTTTTCCAATATCCTTCGGGCTAAATCTCGCTGGCATGCTAACGTCTCCCAGCCAAACCCCGGTGCTGTCAAATACGCTCCACAAACTTGGAACCAGCGGAAGCGAGTTCAGCGCCCCGGCGCCCGCAGCGTCCCAGTCACGCACAAAGTTCTCGACGTCAGATTTGGTCACAGCAACCGGGCTCCAAGCACGGCGGATCACGTGCAGAAGTGCGCCGTGAGCCGAGTACACTCGGATGGTGTATTCAGAGCCGAATCCGACGTAGAAACGGGCTCCGTCGCTAGCGAAGACAGCGGTGGGCCCGAACCAGACCGGCTGTGGCATTCCATCCTTCGCCCCTAGTTCCATTCCCGGAACTCTGCCGAACGACGCCCTGAGCGTGTTGCTACCATCTACAATCGCAACGGTGATTGGAGTCTATCCATCGACTCCCGGTCGCTCTTGCCTGTGGAGGCGACAAGGCGGCGATGCCCCTAAATCCGTTCCCGTTCAAGGCTGTAATTACTCGACGAATTCCGGGTGCATCGAAGTTGCCTGGCGGACTTGCTATCCCAACCCGGCTTAAGTACTTGCCAAAACCAGAAAAGTAGGACAAATCGCCTCCGCTCGACCCAGCGACCAAAGTGTCACCAAGCAGCGTCGCAAAATAATTCAGGTCCTGAAACTCACCTGGCCCGGAGCCACGACGACCAACCGACTTCAGGAACTTACCTTCGGCATCAAAAAACCGGAGCGATCGACTCTCCCCCTCTGCGACCACCGTGACGCCGTCCCTCAGCCGTGCCGCACCCACGATTCGGCTGAATTCATAGACTTCGCCCTCCTGACCCCCAATAGTCAAGATCGGGTCAGGCGATAGGCGGATACGACTTCGTCCCTCCCAAGTGGGCCGCAAATTCGGAATTGTGCGGGGTGATTGCGACACCGTAGGAAACACGACACACAAGTGATCCCGTGAGTAGCATTGGGACCGCCAACACCTTAATGGTAAGCATATTTCATAGTCTCTGGGTGAAGACCTGCAACATAGCCAATCGTCACTCGTCAACCGTCAACCGTCAACCGGGACGGCTATTCGGATTGATCTGGATATTTATCCGGCATATCCAAAGAACGAGTCGTTAGCTCCTCAGCTTTCGTCTCACCGACCGGGCAGGGACACCACGGTGCAGGGTAGCTTGGCCAGCGACTTGGCCTCGGCCACACTCACAACCACGAGTTTGCCGTGTCCGCGCGGACAAGCGGTCGGCTGGACTCTACGCCGCCCTTGCCTGCCCTGCCTCAACCCTGATCGGTAGCTGATTGTCGACACTGCAGTGCCGTTGACACAACTACTTTCGCATACTGAACGGGACGGGACGCCGGAGTTCAGCACTTCTACATGTCACCGACTGTTGTCTGCGCTGCGAGCAAAGCCGTCAGACGATCAGCCTGGCCCTTTGGGATTCTAGTGTGAAATACCACGTCACCCGACTGAGCTACAATCTGAATAGCACTTCTGCCAACATCTACTCGCAACGTGGGATCTCGTTCGAGTGCGTCCATCCATGCCTCGTCGGTCCCAATCTTCAGCGCCTCCTTCGCTACCCGAACCGACAAACCAGTGACAGTGTACGCGAGGTGAACGCAACCGTTCGGAGCACACTTGCCGTGATGCTCGCCCTGCGCATCGTTCGTGACAAACCAATTAAAGTCGGTATGAGTTCCAACTGGACAACCGTTGTTGCCATTGCCGATTTCACACGTGAAGCAACGGCCGTCCCCTTCCCCCTCAGACTGAGAGGACTGTTGCGCCGATAGCACTTGCGGAGACGCGCCCAACAGAAAGAACATCACCAGCCCTGGCACAATCGCTCGGAATACCATGACTACCCCCTTATCTACGTAAAAGGTCGATGCGCCACACAGTCACGACCGGCGTCCCGTCCGCTCGTTCATCATACGATGTCAAATATCCACGGCCAGCCATCCCTGCAACCATGAACGGCATTGTGTCGACCGCAACGACTCGCCGTCTACGTAAAGTCGATTACCTCAACTACAGTGTGAAATCGATCTTTGGGCGCTGCGGCCTTCCCACCAGCGGCAACCGGTCGCCACGTTGGTGAGGGAATTAGAGTCGCGACCCACACGCTGTCGCGATTCGATTCCCATACTGCTTGGGCAATAGTAGATGGCCGAATCGATGAATAGCCGCCACTCGGCTCCCGGTCAGGGGCAGACTCAGCTAGCCACGGGGCGGTCCGCACGAAAACCTCCACAAGTTGTCGGGCCGAATCATAGACCTCCAGTCGTGCCGACTGCGGATGCAACACCAAGAGGCCGCCGCCCGGACGACCAGAGACTAGCCGCGACATCTTCCAGGACTCGCTCATTGAAAACAGTTCATCCCCACCAAACCGGGCTAGCAGTTGCCCCGAGGCGCCATATTCCTGCAAGGGAATTCCGGCCCCCTTCGCATCCATCAAGGTACGGTTCGTGACGAGATTGCCATTCTCAAGAAGCGTTGCTCCGCCCAGCGTCGGACCGCTTCCGGAGAACGGGAGCTCGATCATTTCGCCACTGGCTTTCACGATCGTCCGCCGGTTGAGCAATGGATCAAGCACTTGGATCGTACCCAGCGCCCCTTCAAGGAGAGTGCATCCTGAAACTCACCTGGACCGGCCCCTTTCCGTCCGAGCCTTTCGATGAATCTGCCGCCGAGTCGAATCGGAATGGATTCGCTCCGCCTGGTCGGACAGGACGATCGACCCGTTAGTCAACCTCAAGGCGGAAGGCGGATAGCCGGAGAGATTACCATGCTTTCCGTCGATTGTCGTTACGATCATCCATCCAATCGAGCACTGACGGCACGAGGCGCGGGGATCTATTGATGCTTGAGACGTGAGACGCCCAGACAGACTTAAGAGCAACATTATCGATGATACTGAGGTCGACCGCATGCATAGCTCCTATGGCAGTTCACGACCGTTGGACGGCTTGCCATCTTTGACGGCGTCTGCAAGCAACCGCTCGCTACTGAGTGCCCGCAAGAACGCAACGAGATCGCGCGACTCTTCGGCAGAGAGGCGCAACGGTTTCATCGTGACATCCCGATTGGGGTTAGGATTCCCCCCGAACATAGAACGCGACAACATCCTCGAGGCTTTCCAGGCTCCCGTCGTGCATGTACGGGGCGGTTAGCGCCACGTTTCGCAAACTGGGTGTGCGAAACGCGCCCCAATCGCGTGGGACGCCGGTGACCAGATATCGGCCCAAGTCCCGCATCTCGCCTGCAGAATAGCCAACCCCGAGATTGTGGAACCGATGGTCGAAGAAGGGAGCTCGCCCTTCATCCACGTTCGAGGTAAGGGTAGGGACATGGCAGCCGCTACAATTGGTCTTGGGGCCGCGGAACACCTCCCAGCCCCGTCGTTCTTCTGCAGTAAGAGCAGTGGAATCGCCGCCAAACCAAAATCTGTCGAATCGCGAGTCGCTGTAAATCAGCGTGCGCTGGAAGGCGGCAAGGGCATCAGCGAAACCAGCAAGATCAGGGGCGCGCCCGAATACTTGACGGAACATCTCGACGTACTCCCGGTCGGTCGCGATTCGCAATAGTGCCGCATGGATGGGCATACCCATATCCCCATCCTCTTGGAACACGCCCAAGACCTGTTCTTCCAATGTTGCGCGACTACCATCCCAATTGAAGGAGAGCGCCAGCCCTATATTGGCCAACGAAGGAGTGTTTCTGATTCGTGCCTCTTCACCTATCCCAAAGCTAAGCTTTCTGGGTTCAGCGAAGCCATGTGACGGTTGATGGCATGATGCGCAGCTTATCGAGCTATCGCGTGACAATCTGCGATCGAAAAACAATCGACGCCCAAGCTCCTCGCGCCCAGCCACGAGGTGGGCCGATCGTTCGACCCGAATTGGCGGCTCAGCGCGCGAGATGGCTAGGCGCCCGACGATCACCAAAGGAAGCAATACGCTTACCATGCCTCGGATCATGGGAACCGAACCTGGAGGACGGAGCCCCCGAGTGCAGGGACAGTGTGATGGAAGCTAGAATCTGGTGTCAGGAGCGTGGAGGCCGAGGCGCATCCTCTCGGCACGCGCGGGAAGCAAGGAGCATTAGACCGGTCGGTCAGCACCCGAATATCCTTCCTTGATCCTCACTTGGTGCACCCTGGGACGCGACGGCGTAGTCCCCAGTGTCCTCGCTGGCGCCTCGATCTCCTGAGTCAGCCCGAACACGATCCTCGCGAGATGGCTTGATCGCAGAAGCTCGTTTACACTTGGTTGGTTGTTGCGCATCGGAAACACGAACACCGTGGCGTCTGCCGGGACCGCCTGCGTGCGATTCCCCGCGAGATCTTCACCCTCGGTCCGTATCCACACATTCGCGCCGCTTGGAAACGGGCCCAGGACGGCCCACGTCAGGACCGACGCGATGGCCTCTCGACGGTCCATCGCATGAACTGTCCGATGCCACGTCCTGCCGGAATCGATGGAAACTTCGGTCCGTACGCTGCCTTCATCGATTGCGGTGTGCTCATCCCCAACCGTGACCCGGACCCCCAACGTCCGGTCGTTGAAGAAGATGACCAGGCGATAGTTTGAAAGGAGCGGGGGCGTTACATCACTTGTGAAACCATTCCGCATGGTCAATCACGGAGCCATCACGTCGGCAACCAGGGTCACACTGATGTTGACGAAGCTCCTCGAGTAAGACGATCGAGGAACAACGACTGCAATTGCTTTACCACGGTATCGCCTGGCTGGAGGACACCGAAGTGCCTGACTTGGCAAACCGTGGATTCGCCAGCCGAAGGCTGGCGAGAAGTCTGGTACGCCAAGACGCTTGCAACCCGCGGCCGCTGTTGTTCACGAACCTCAAGGCCTACAAACACAGTGTCGCCTTCGTACTTCCGGAGGGCGCCAAACTAATCGCACCCGAACATTGTTCGATAGGTCAGCGTCTCCGTTGATCGGTTCCAAAGCCACCCGAATCGCGAAGGCCTTCCCTTCCCGTTGAAGTCGATCGACCAATCGAGTAGTGAATGAGTCTTGAGGGATTTGCAGGACCACCCCGACGCCCCCCCCAGTGGAATAGGCCGGAATCACAGGCCTGGCGATTTCGGCAGGCACAGGAACTTCATGCTCGCCCAAATCGCTTGACACCCAGAGCCTAATCTTCGCGACACCAGGAACACTGCCTAGGTTTAGAACTCGAACCCACTCCCGCCCAAGCACCGCGCGCCCGTTCCCTGTCATCAGCAATGGCGAGGTCCGGGGTCAGTTGCGTCGGGCTGACATTCGTACTCCAGACAATGTGGGCCGTGTCCGGCCGCCAACCATCCAAGGCACGGTTGCTAGCAATAGGCATTGTAGGAACAACCCGAATGCAGTTGACAAGCCACCAGAACTCACCATCGAGCAACCCCTAGCGAACTGCGCGAGCTCTGATAGCTCTCCGCCGGAGTACCAGCGCGTGAGTCATCTGAGGTCTCATCCATGAAATCGGGGTGTGCCATGTCGCTCTCCGATTGAACAGCCCATGCCGTCCCGCGTCGACCGCATCGGTTACCGCTCAGACAACAGCAACGATACCGTCCCCCATAATTTCGTCAACTAGGACAAATGCTAGTCAATTGCTAGGAAGGCCCATCGGCGGCCTTCGCGCCGATGCGTGCAAAGAACTCCTGCCATTTGGGGCGCTCCCAACGACCAATCCCGACGATCTTGCGGAGCTTCCGATGTGGTAGTCGACGGTTCTGACATCGATGTGAAGTGCCTTGGCGATCTCATTCCGGTTCAGTCCGTGCGCCAAGAACTCGAGAATCCGCAACGCGACGATTGGCAGGTCGTGGTTCGCGGCACGCGGGGAACGGCGTGGCGGCGGATGCAGATCACGCCCCATGTAGGTTTCCCCCTTCGCAACAGCATCGACGGCGTCGAATACCTCCGCGAAGTCGGAGCGTTTGCCCAGAAAGCCATGGGCCCCGCCCTCAAGCATCGCCTGGCCCAGGAACCACTCGTCAATCGCGGTCACGATGATGACACGCACGGCGGGCTGCATTCCGTACCACCGCGGCAGATATTGGTTTACGGATCCTTCGGTACCCCAACTCAGGTCGAGAATTGCGACGTCGAATCCGCCACGACGAAATGCCGCGTCCACCTCGGCGATGGTGGATCCGCCCGGGACGACGTCGTAGACATCGGCGAGCGAGCGCTCCAACGCCTCGCGGAACATGCGGTGATCATCGGCAACTAGGACGCGGAGGCGATCAGGCACGGCGACTCCCAGGGTGAGGGGTGAAGGGGTATTGCAACCCACCCCGAAACACGCCCACAACCCGCCACCCCCGCCACCCGCCCCAAGCGAGCCGGCGCCGGCGTCGATAGTTCACTGGTCACTGATTACTGGCTTCCCTCTCCTCTCCGCCGGCAATCGCACAGGTCGTCGCCCGAGGCGACAGGCGTCGGACGCAGCAAATGCTTGTTGGACAGTGCCTCGGTACTGATGTCAGCTATCCCTGGATCCATTGAGATAGCTGGTCGCGCTGCCCCGATCGGCAAACTTGGCGGCGATCATTCGACCATCAGCATGCTCGAGCACCACGGTCACCGAGACGGCACCAGATCGCGCCGCTGCGCCACCGGAGTTTGCGTCCGCCGAGGTCCCGCGCGAGCGTACCACCTCGGCCCGAAGGATCGCGGGCGTGACGCCGGCCGCGATCAGCGTTTGCGCGGCGAGCCCCTTCTTCGCGGAGCAGGCCGAGGAGGAGGTGCTCGGTGCCGATGTAGGTATATCCGAGTTCCCGGCCCGACCATCGCGAATTCCAACGACTTCTTGGCGCGAGGTGTACGGCAAGTCGGGGCGGTGATGACGCTTCGACCTGGGGTCAGCGCGGCCAGCAGGTTGGTCCGGAAGGTCAGGGATGGAGACCGGGAGGGCCTCGAGCGCCGCCAGGCCTGCGTCCGCCGACGGAGCAGACCGAGCAGCAGGTGCTCGGGGCCGACGTACTCGTGGCCGAGGAGACCAGCTTCCTCACGGGCCAACTGGAGTCCATGCCGGACACGGTCGGTGAAGTTGAATCCATTTTCCAAGGGAACCCCTCGCGTTGCCAGGGATGGTGTACCGCCCTACCACTTCTCCATGCGCACGTCCGCCAGCACACCCGACAGGTCGTTGAACAGCAGCGACGTCGGCTTCGCCGGCATCGGTGGAAGGGCGATCTCGGTGAGCGGCCCCTGCACCTTCACGCGGAGCCGCGCCACCCCCCCGCCCTCCAGCTCGATCTTGATCGGCACGTACGCCAGGAACGTCTCCGACACGTTCTGCTGCTTCACCCGGAGCTTCACCACGTACTTCCCCGCCTCGCCCGGAGCGGCACTCCATGCCACCCGGTACTCGGGGATCGCGGTCGTGGTGAGCCACTGATCGAAGAACCAGTCGAGCGGACTCCCTGCATGCTGCTCGGCGATCCGCCGGAAGTCGTCGGTCGAGGCGGCGCGCCCCTTGTAGGTCTGGAAATAGTCGCGCATCGTGGCCTCGAACTTCTCCTCCTTCATGGTGCGGAGGTCGAGCATGAGGATCCGAAGCATGTGCAGCGCCCACGCGCCCTTCTGGTACACCACCAGGCCGTACTCCGAGCCGTCCGCCGCCGTCGCGGTCCGATAGCCCAGGCCGACCGGGCCGACCTCACCCTGCCGTGCGCGAAGGTCGGTCTTCCAGAGATCGAGTTGATCGAAGTAGTACTTGCTCTTCTTCAGTGCGATCTGCGTGTACCAGAGCCCGGAGAAGTTGGAAAAGCCCTCGCTCAGCCACTGGTCGCGGTAGCTGGCGAAGTCGACCCCAATCCCCCACCACTGGTGTGCCACCTCGTGGGCGCGGAAGAACTGGTTGAAGTCGCCGCTCGCTCCCTCGTCATCCGCAAAGGTGGAGTAGCTCAGGTGGATCAGGCCGGGAAAGGCCTCGCCATGCCCGTAGGGGATGATCGTCGCATACAATCGCTTATGGTCGGTCTCCCCGAACACCGCCGTGAAGAACTCTGCCGCCTGGGAGACGTCCTGGCCGACCGATTCCTTGGCCTTCGCCATCGAGCGCATCCCGAACGAACGCAGCGCCTGGTCGGAGTGGAGCACGACGACCTCGGGACGCTTCCCGTTGCTGGGGACGACGTGGTCCTCGAAGAAGCCGAGGTTGAACGAGACATTGCGCATCGGGCGGTCACTCACCCAGTGCGTGGTGAGGGACTTGTTGGCGACCGAGGAATCCCGGAGCACGCCCGCCGCGGCGAAGCGGTACGACTCGGGGGTGTGAAAGGTCAGGTCGAAGTTGGCCCGCTGGCGATTGTCGAGGGGCCGCGGGTACCACTGCGACGATGCCTTGAGGAAGAAGAAGTCGCCGTAGCGATCGATCAGGTCGCCGCCATACACCAGGCGGACGGTCGTCGACCCACCGGCCGGGAGTGGCTCCGGCAGACGGAGCCAGAGCAGCGTGCCGTCCTTCGCCTTCTGGAGCGCCAACGCTCGGCCGTCGGGCAGGACGGCCGAGTCGACCGCGATCTTGGGCGCGAGGTAGAACGGCAGCCAGGGACCGACCGCCTCGCTGGCGGTGATCTTCATGCTGGTGATGGCCGAGAAGCGCGCCTCGCCCATGCCGGTCCGGGCAATGGTCGCATCGATGCGATAGTCGGGCGCGGCGTAGGGCGCGTTCACGTCCGAGCCGTCGGTCGGCACCGGCGCCGGGCCGAACTGGGCGGCACTCTCGGTGGTACGCAGCCACCCCACTCGGCGCGCCTTGGTGAGGAGTCGCACCGGCTCGGTGCTGAAGGGATCGATCTGCAGCATCACCGGGTTGCCGCCATCCCGGTCGATGTGGGCGTAGAAGGCGCCGGCCTCGTTGTTGTTGAGGAGCGGCAGCATCAACTCGGGGCTGAAGCTCTCGTCCTCCGGCGGCCTGATGAACGCCAAGGCGTCGTTGGCGAGCCGCGCAGCCGCCAGCACCGGCGGCTGCGGCCCGAACTTCACGCTGCGTTCCAGCTCGGCGAGGGTCGAGTCGGTGAAGAGGAGGAAGACGCGCTTGATCTTCGCATTGACGGTGGAGTCACCGACCAGCCGATCGAGCTGGCCGCGCTCGATGGCGGTGGGTGCGGTGAACCGGAACGATCCCGTGCCCACGAACATCGCGGCGACCACGCGGCCGTTCACCGGCCTGGCGAGCGAGAGGGTCCCGCTCTCCAGCGTGATCGTCCCGGTGCCCCGGGTGAGGACCAGGTTGGTGACGGTGGCGCCGCGTGCCGGGTCGGGCTCGAGGTCGAGCAGGGTCTTGAACAGGGCGCGGGGCGTGTCGGCTGGGCCCTGGGCGGCCAGCGGACCGCAGGCCAGCGAGAGGAGCGCAAGTGAGAGTGAGAAGTGATGCATCAGTGCGCCTTGTCAGGGAGATGATGTGGTACTTCGCGTCAGGCCCCGACCGTAGCATAGGCCTGTTAGCCGGGGCGCAGGACAACGCTACGGCGTCCAGGCCCAATTGGACCTGAAGACACGCTTAACACGCGGGAAGGCAGTCCAGCTGCGTTCTTCCCACATGCTCCTCCCGTCAGGGCTCTCCTTACCCTCTTTGGCGAGTTGATCATAGACCTCCCCGCTTATGTACGAATGATATGGGCTGGACCGAATCGCACTGAGCTTGGCTGCCACATTCGGGCAACGTCCTACCCACACGAGGTCGTTGTTTCCTCGGATGCCCGCCCGAACGGCCAGAACGCTACTCGTGTCCACTCCCGTGCAATGAACGAGTTTGTAGCTGCCGTTTGCCAGAGAGGAGTACTTCGCCAGCAGCTTGGGTTTGAGCAAATTAAGAAACGCCCAGTTGATCTTGAGAGCGGCCTTAACCGCAGACGTATTCTTGTAGTTGCCAACGAAGATCCCCATCACCCTATCCCCGTCAAAGCTGCGTATTGATCCGCCCTCGTGGCGGAGAATGCGCGTACTCATGGCGAGGAAGGCACGAAAGACCTTGGCGGCCACCCGTGCGTCGTAGTCCATCGCAAGCTCAGTAGAATCAGCAAGGTCCGCGTACGCGATGGTGGCATCAAGCTTCACCCCACCCCAGTAAGGGCCACATCTGTGGTCTCGGGCACCACCTGCCCGTCACGTAGGTTCCACTTCTGGTTGAGAATTTCTTCCATTTCAACGGCAAGCTCATCCTTGAATGCCACTCACTACCTCACCACGGCATCCGCCGCCCGGTTGGCGACAACAAAGGACGCCAGTGTGATAAGCCAGGGCACTATCGACCATGCCGTGAACAGAAACGCAGTCTTGAGGTGGTCAAACTTCTGGGTCAGGATCTGCGAATTCAACCACACCTGACCCAGTGTATCGCTCAGGACAGCCGTGCGGTTCTGGCTCTTGTACGCCTCAATGAACTTGCCCTCGGTCCTCGCGGCTATTTCTCGAAAGTAGATCAACGACTCTCGCCCACCATCAAGTTGCGGGAAGGACGCACGATAGAGGTGCCAGAGACTCGCTGCAAGCAACAACAGTGGTATCGCGGCGAAGAGGAGTCTTGCCTCCCAAAGTGCCAGTCTCGGTGTCTTGGTCGCTAGGAATGCGAGCATGGCAAGGTCCACACCTAACAAGACTGAAATCTTTGCGTCAACTCGTGCGAAAAACGCCATCACAAAGTTGAGCTGCTCTCTTGCGAGAGAGTGTCGACTTCTGTTTCGTCCATACCCCCTACACATCCTAGGGAAACCCGCTCATTCGTGTAAAAACCCTGTACTTCTATCGCGGCGCGCTCGCCGCGCAGCTGCAGCAAGTGCCTAGTAGGCTGCGCTTCCCTCGCACTACTTTGTTGGCGCATCCCAATGCGGCGGAACAAGAGTCTGGCTAATTGCGGGATGACACTGAACAGACGAAACGAGCAATTGCTCCAGTCTTGCAATCATGATCGCTAGAACGTGGCGGAACTGCTTGGATGCGATTCCGGACCCTGCCATCGTTGCTGCATCCTGGTTAAAGCGGTCATAGGGCAAGAAGGGAGCAGCCAGCTCTCGAATGCGGTCCCGATGCGGAGGCTGGTCGAGAGATCCCTTCGCTGCTTCGTGAGCGAATGTGTTTCGTATCTTACGAACCAAGTGCAGGGCACGAGCATAGTGGTCGTCGATGAGTCCCAGACGATAGACTAGGTGGATGCGAGAGCTAAACGTGCTGAGTCCACCGCTATTCTCAAGAAGGTCATCAACAGAACTGGTGCAAGGCGCAAGTACTCGCTGCAAAACTTGAAAGAGTACCAAGTCAAGCTTAGCTGCTCCGACGATCACTGCAGCACGGTCGCTTTCCGGCTGAAATCTGCAATGAATTCTTTCAATGCATCCATGTCCGGCTTGCCCTGCGCAAGCTCGCGGCCGACCATAGTCTCCCTCCGTTTTTGTCCGCCGTACGTGCAATGGGCCGGCAGCCCGTGCGGCCCAATCCTCCACGAACGGTAGCCCCTACAGGCTAAGACGGGAACCGGTGGCGGTTTCCCACGCCAAGCCACCGGGTCCTCGCCCGGCGCCCCAGAATCGCTCCGCCGATCGCGACCTAGCGCCTCCTCCCCTCCCCCATGCCCAGAGGTCGCCGCCCCGGGTCGGGACGGGCTGCCACAAGGGCTGCAGCCGGCCAATCCGACCCTCACAACACGACCCTCCACACTGTACCCGAGAACGACTACCTGTCAGTGAGCAGGAGTCCTATGGAGCACTTTCAGGGGGGAATTGGGGTTGGGGGACTGCCCATCGGAGACGAGGGTGGCGGGGGTGGTGCATTCCGAGCGCGAGGCCGGAGGAGGCGACTGTGCGCGTCACACGCAGGGTCTCGGGATGCGGAACACTTGCCAGCACAGCGCCCGGGGAAGCGCCGCGCAGAGCGTACCAACCCTCGGCGCCGCCTCGAAGAGTCAGGCTACCGGGGTGCGACCAACTCGTACACCACCAGATGATCCGCCCCGTCCTTGTCGGTGCGCCACAGCAGGACGCCGCCGGCAGTGAACGCGATCGCCGGGGAGTCCGCTGGCAAGATCAGGCGCCCGAGCAGCTTCCCAGCGGTGTCGAAGGCGGTGTAGATGTGCGGCTCGGTGCGGCGCTTTCGGAAGCTCTCGACCCAGAGTCGCCCGGTCGGATCGACGGCAATGCTCGCGGTTGTTGGCCAGAGAGGCGGCCGCGGGGCGAGCCGATCCTGGTCCGCATTGTAGGCCTTGTTCGCAGCACTGTTGCCCGCACGAGGGGAAACTGCCGGCGTGAGCGCCATCTTCTCGGCCGAGGTGAGCTCCTCGATCGGATCGGCGCTGCGAATCCGGTGGGTCAGCGTCCCCTCAGCGGTGTACACCCGAACTTCGTGCACCCGTGGATCGCTGAGGAAGAGCTTGGTGCCCTGCGCCACGACGGTGGAGAAGCTGGGGAGGAAGCGGTCGGGGGTGGACTGCCAGAAGGGCCCGAGGGTTTGGGTCGTCTTGCCGTCGAGCCGGCGGCGGACCAACTGCATGTAGCGATCGCCACCCACACTCGGCGCGGCGGTGACCAGCACGAAGGTGCCGTCGTCGAAGCATCCTCCACCCCAGGGAAGGTCCGCGCGGCCGACGGCGACGCTGCGCACGATCCGCGCATTGGGGGCGACGACGGTCACGCGGCCGTTGATGGGATCGTTGACGACGAGGGTGTCGCCTCTGGTCCGGCAGATCCCAGTGATCTGCTGGAACTCACTGGGGCCCCCGCCCTTCCGGCCGACGACGGCGAGTTGCCGCCCTCCAGGGTTGAAGAAGCGGATGCGCGATTCATCGATCACCGCCCACCGGCCGTCCGAGAGGCGGACGCCGTTGAGGTAGCCCCCATTCGGGGAAAACTCGTCGTCGGGCGAGGCCTTGAGGCCCCCGAGATCCAGGGTTGGCTTGGCCGCGAGGGTGAAGGCGATGGGGGCCGACCGGCGGGCGACGTTGTCGACGATCCGGACGCCGTCGACCAGTCGGCCGCCGGGGCCCTGTGCCGCCACCCCGCCAACCGCGCCCACCACGAGGATGGCAGGCCAGACGCTACCGGACAGCAAACACATTGGAAAACACGGTGTCTTCGGCGCCGATGCGCAAACGGAAGTTGCCGGTGGTGGTCGGGGTCGAGAAAATGAATGTGTAGGCGGCCCCATTCGCCAGGAGAAAGTCCGGCTGCGCGCAGTCGCTCCCTCGGCGCGGGACCTCAGTCCACCCAGCGTCTGTTTGCCGCTCAGTTTGGACGTAGCACGAGATGGCTCCGACATGGATCGGGGCCCCGCTGTGGTTCACCAACTGCGCACTCGCCCCGGAGCTGACGGCGAGATCCTTGGGCACGAGGATGAAGACCGACTGGGCCGAGCTCCCGGTTGGTGAGTCGCTGCATGCTACGCACAGGGCAGCCAGAAGACTAGCAGAGATACTCTTGAGCAGGTCCATGGTCCCTCCCAACGGTGGTGCGGCGCACTGGCGCCAGGCTCCATGTCACTTGCCGTACCCTCCGCCAAGAACAGCTCGAGAGGGCGCTCTGCTCGACAATTGATTGGCGTACCAGCCCTGGACGATCTGTCGCGAGCATCTCAGCGACCCAGACACGCAGGATGGCTAAGCGGGGGCCGATGCACATGCCCCATGCCCCATGGCACTGTGATCGCTCGCTAACTCACCGACGGAGTCGGCTGAGTCGGCAACATGCCCCTAAGTTCCGCCGACACCTGCAGCCCATAAATCTCTACAAGTGGTGCGAGTTGAAAGCCCGTCGACTTACGGAGTTCAGCGAGAGCGTCTCGAAATTCGCACCATGCTGGGTCGCGCTCGTCGCAGCTTAGGCAGCGCAAATCATAGCGTTCGACTCGGTCATAGAATACGAGGATGGTCTTATTGAATGCCGCCAGGACCTGGTCGAGCGGCGTTCCAACAACCTCGACACGCAAGGCAACAATGCTTGCGCGGAGTTGCCCCAGTGATTCGAGCACGCGACCAGGACAATCCGCATCGAAGCGCACCCAAAAGAGGCGTTTGTCCTCAAGGACATCGAATAGCCGCTTCGCAACCCCCGGCGCGACTGCCTGGGCCTGAAGCAGACGAATGCTCCGCGCGTACCCCCTTGCTACAAACCTCAGCGATGAAAAGTTCATGGTCCGCTCGCCAACGCAGCAGCAGCTCAGCGGGATACCTTACCTCGTCCTTGTCAACAAGGTCCCCGCACTCGCGGCATAACCACACTCCGTTGGCGACTCCCTTTCGCTGTGAGGGCTCCTGTGCCACGTCGTAGCGAGGTCCGCCAGGCGCGGCAGCATGAATGTGCGCTGCATGCCCGGTGGTCAATGCCTTCTCTGGGTCCGAATGAGGCCCTGTGGTGAGTTTCCGGCAGGCAGGGTTCGAGCACAAATGCGCCGCTCGGTTCGCAAGTGTCCGCTTCACGCGCACTGCAAAATTATCGCGAGTAGACATCGGCCAGACCCTCCCACGCGCGCACGGCTAGAGTTCCTGCGGCATAGCCACAAGCGCGCAGCCGCTAGCCTGGCGACAATTGCAACGTCCATTTCATTTCACGAATGAAACCGAGCAGACTCGTCGTCGGTACGCCGTAGTGGAGGCAGACATTCGGGATCTTCGGCTTGTCCGCAGTGCCGGCTGCCTTCTCACCTGTAACCACAGTCGCATTTCGCACTCCGTGCAAGAGCGATCACAAGGGATCCGCAATCGATCTATTCTTTCTCGTGTCAACGAGACGGGGAAACTCCGCGAGGATCTCCGCCACGGCGATCTGCTGCGCGGTGTCCAGCGGAACAATCAGACCTTTGACACCCTTGACCCACTTGCTAAGGCTGTCGTCCTTCTTGAGGACCTCCCGGAGTACTTCGTCCGGACAGACAATCGTACCTGTCGCCGCTAGGTCGGAAAGTCTCTCCCACATCGTGGGAACAACATCGACAGGATAGTGCCGATTCCACCCGTCCAACAACGCGCTTGTGTCAAGGCAATAGACCGGCACTAGACCGGAACCTCATGCTTAGAGACGAGGGCGGCTCGAACCTTCTCGAGTTCCCCCATCTTGACACCCAAGTAGTCAGAAAGATCGCTCCCCGTAATGCGCTCCTCATCATACGCATCAAGGACGAGCCGACTGTATCGCCGGCCGTTCCAGGCAATCACTTTGCGGAAATGCGGCACGGGGGATTGCTTCTTGCGGGTGACCAGAGAGTCGTATTCTGCGAGAAAGTCACGCCGCATAGCTTCGTAAAAGGCTGGCGTCGTCCTTCCTGCCAGGAGCACTGCTCGAAGTAGTACTTCCCGGCTTACCGAGTACCTATTCGCGAGATTCTCGAGTTGATCCGCAGACCACTCTGGTCCCGTGTGGCGCCGCACTTCAGGCTCAACGAGTAGGTAATCCGCCGGCACGAGGGCCGCGCCTGCAACCCTATTACAGTACACCTCTATCGCGTCCGACGGTCCATTCTGGCCTGTTTGCTCGTGGAGGTCACACAGCCCGGTCGAACGCAATACGAGGTGGGCGAGTTCGTGGAACAGAGTGAACACCCGGCCGCGAGGCGACTCCTGCGTATTCAGTAAAATGAACGGAAGTGGCTCGTGAAATTCCGAATATCCTCGAGCCTCGCTCGTCTTGACACCTGTGACTTGGAACACAAGCACCCCGACCCGCTCAACAGCCGCCTTCCATCCGTTCAGCGCATCATACGGCTGCGCCCAGGCGAATTGGTCTGCCATCGAGATGCCCAACCATTCCCGGAGCGCCGCTGCCACGACTGCTGCCGGCGCCGTACGCTCCGCCGCGAGACTAACCCCGGGGGCACGTTCATCCAGCTCCCGCAAGAGCTCGACTGCGACCTCCCTCCTCTGTCGAGCACGACGAATCTCGAACATCAGCTGGGGTGAGGGTTGCCCTGGTTTCTGTGCCCGCAACCCGCCTGAAGTCCCGCATGGCTTCGAACTTCTTGGGCGCGGTTGGTAGAAAGAAGACCGCGAGAGGACGCCTGTACACCTCCGCCGCCTTTCGAAGTTGTGCGACTGTTGGATGGACCTCGCCTGCCTCCCACTCCGCAAGTTGATCCAAGTCTATCCGCAAACGACGCGCAGCGTCGGCCATCCCGAGCCCTGAGCCTCTCGGCCCCAGACTAGGACTTCTGGCGTCGCCAACGCATCCACAGAACGAGACATCGGACTCCAGGGGAAGGGCACTCCGCTCAATTAAAAACCCAATGATCTGCGCCGAACACCGCCGACTTCTCCATCAAGGGCCGGCTACTCCGGCTCGTTCCCTCTTGAAGCAGCTGCAGGTGGGCCGACGCGAGCGCTGGCTAGCTCGCCGGAGGTCATCCGTCTCGTACTGACGGCGCGAAGGTCGTCGCGAGGTGTTCCATCTCATAGACAATACGGAGCAGCTGTGCCGTAAAGGTGAGGGTGCCCTCGGCACGCATGCGATCTGGGCTTTGCAGGCGGTGCTGGGAATCGTTGCCATGATCCTTGATCAATCTGATCCACCCCGCATCGGGGAGTGACGTAACCGCTTTGCTCGAGGTACTCCAGGTACGAAGCGAACGTCTGGCCCTCTTTCGCTCCCTTGTCGACAGCAATGTGCATGAGCAGCTTTCGGCACATTGCCTCAGCCGCTGTGTTAGCGTTTACCGACAAACATCGCCGTGCCTCGCCGTATGCGGCCTCCACGTCTGACGGAAGGCCACGGAGCGGAGGGCCGAACGCTACCCCCGGGAAGATCTCACCGCGGCCAGTAGCCACCGATCCTTCATGGCATTTCGAGCATTGAAGAAACTTCAACAGCCGGCCGATCCCGTCGCCCACGGTTGCAATGACCGCGCTGGACACCTCAGCCCCGCAATATGCGCATGTGAAGGGTTCCCAAGACTCGGCCGATGAGCCGTCCGGCCTACTAAACACCTTGTGCCCAAATCTCAGACTCATGACTCCTCGACCTCTTGGTAGTGACCCCTGCGCGGTTCTGGGGCGGAGCGCATAAAGGTCCGCGCTGGCCCTCGGAAGGCTGCAGGGCCCGGGCCAAGGCAGTTGACCCTCACGGAAGAAAAGGCGACTGAGATGGCCCGACCTAGCGCAGACGCTCATCCAAATAGTGGATCAGGGAGCGGGCCGCATTTATCGCAAGCATCGCTTCTGCTGGTTCGAGCACAGCGGGATTCGGATGCGCACCACTTGCTTGATTGCGGAGAGTCCCGAGCGCGTCAAGAATCGTGGCAAGAGCCGAGAGAATCCGTCGCGAATCGGCTCCGCGTACTCCTAAGCCTTGCAAGTTCGGGTGTGCTTCGCGCAAGCTCTTGAAGAGTTCGGTCGGGGACGCTGTCTGGCTGGCAGAGGCGCCTTCCCGCTCGAGCGCCGCCCTTAGATAGCCATGAACCGCAGTATGGACGCGATCGAACGCATGCTCTGGCCCGCGCCCCCGGAGCAACAGCTCCGCGTCGGCCAGCGAGCGCTCGACTGCCTCTGAGGTCACTTGAGGGCGATGGAACTGCTACCGGAAGGGGACCTTCCTCTGTGTCGAGCTCCATCACGACGAACCGGACGTATGTACCAAGCTCGCTGATCGTCTCGGCTATTGCTTTGAACGGTTGCTCTATGGTCTTGTCGTTTTGAAGCTCACTCAACGAAACGTACTGCTCCAACGTGGCCGTCAATCGGAGGACCGCAAACTCATCCTTGAAGTAGTTAGTACCACTCAGTAGATCGAAGGGATATTGATCGAGAGCCGTTGCCGCCTTCATCTGCCGACGCGCGACCAGTAGCCGCGAGGTTGAGGCCCTCAGTTTCTTCCAGTCATCCGGACTAAGCGCATCACCAAGCACCTCTGTCAAAGAGGCTCCACCGCCGTGGTACAAATAGATCATACGGGACTCATGAGTTGGGCCAGCCAATGTGTGTTGGACGCGCAGTCATCGCGCCCCAATCCCTAAGGAACGGTACCCCCGACCGACCCCGACCGGAACCGTGGCGGATTTTCCAGTCACGTAGGCCCTGGCCCTCTGCCCCAAGGAGCCACTCCAACACACCAGGACGAGACCCCCTCCAAGCCGCCTCCCCACCTGGGAACACAAAAAGGGCGCAAAGATCAGCCCTCGATCCCCGCGCCCCGCCTCTACCCCACCCCCGACTCTCCCCCTAATGCGGCTCCCGCACCGACCTGACCCGCCTCGGATGCACCCGCTCGATCAGCTCATGCACCGCCCGCCCCCGGTGCGAAACCTTCCCCTTCGCCTCCCGCGTCGCCTGGCCGAAGCTCATCCCCAGGTCATCACTCCAGAAGAGCGGATCGTACCCGAACCCCCCATCGCCCTCGGGAGCACGCAGGATCCGCCCCTCGGTGACCCCGGCCACCACCAGCGACGTCCCCTCCGCCGGCTCCGCCCACGGCCACTCCGCACCCGCCGGCCGGTGCAACACCAGCACACACCGATACCGCGCCGACCGCGCCGCGTCCGGCACATCCCTGAGCGCCGTCAGAAGCGCCGCGTTGTTCGCCGCCGTCACCAGATGATCAGGGCCATCCATCCCGGCAAAGCGCTTGGAGTAGACCCCCGGCCCACCCTCAAGCGCATCCACTTCCAGCCCGCTATCATCAGCTAGCGTGACCACGCCGCTCCGCGCCGCAAACCACTCGGCCTTGAGCGCCGCGTTCTCCGCGAAGGTGTGCGCCACCTCCAACACGTCCTCGTCCGGATGCTCCGCCAGCCCGCACTGATCCGGCGACCTGACATCCACCCCCAACGGCCCCAGCAGCCCCCGGAACTCGGCCACCTTCCCCACGTTCCGAGAGGCCACCAGGAGGACCGTCACAGGCCGAGCGCCGTCCGCTGCAGCGCGAAGAGCTCGTTCATGCCGCCCTGCGCCAGGTCCAGCAACCGGTCCAGCGCCGCCCGATCAAAGGTCCCGTGCTCGCCCGTCCCCTGCACCTCGACAAAGTCATGCGGCGCCAGCATCACGACGTTCGCATCCACCTCGGCGTCACGATCTTCCAGGTACGCCAGGTCGAGCCGCTGCTCGCCAGCCACCGTCCCGACCGACACCGCCGCCACCAACCGCCCGAACGGCGACGGCTGACCGGTCTTCTCCGACAGCCAGGTGCAGGCATCGTGCAGCGCCACGCACGCACCGGTGATCGAGGCGCAGCGCGTCCCGCCATCGGCGGTGAGGACGTCGCAGTCGACCTTGATGGTGTACTCGCCAAAGGCGAAGGTCCCCATCGCCGCGCGCAGCGACCGGCCAATCAGGCGCTGGATTTCATGCGTGCGCCCGCCGGGGCCGTTCCGCTCACGCGAGGTCCGCTCCGCCGTGGCGCGCGGCAACATGGAATACTCGGCCGTGACCCACCCCTGCCCGCTCCCCTTCTTGAACGGCGGGACGCCCGTCTCGACGGAAGCGGTGCAATGCACCAGCGTGCCGCCCATCCGCACCAGGCAGGAGCCCTCGGCGTACGGGTTGGCGCGGCGCTCAAGAACGGTGGGACGAAGCTGGTTGGGCTGACGACCATCAGGGCGTGACACGAAGGCGCTCCACAAGGCGGGTAGTCGAACGATCCGGCAACAACGGAATGATCACGACACGACCACCGCGCGCACGCACGGTGTCCGCACCAACAACGGTATCAGGGCTGTAGTCGCCGCCCTTCACCAGGACGTCGGGCTGCAATGCGGCAATGAGCTGCGCAGGAGTGTCCTCGTCGAAGAGGACCACGCAGTCCACACAGGCGAGCGCGGCCAGGACCCGGGCGCGGTCGGCAGCAGGGACGATTGGCCGCTCATGCCCCTTGTCGAGCCGGCGCACCGAGGCATCGGTGTTGACGCCGACGATCAGTGCATCGCCCAGGGCGCGCGCCGACTCGAGGACGTGAATGTGGCCGGCATGGAGGAGGTCGAAGACGCCGTTGGTGAAGACCACCTGCCCCGTGGCTCCCTGGCGCCAGCGTGCGGCGTCGCCCTGGGAGCGCAGCTTTGTGGCGGTATCGGCCAGCGAGCTCAGGGCTCGCCCCCGACGATCTTCGGCGCAAACTTGAACACCTTCTCGCCATACAGCGGCAGCGTCACGCGCTCGGTGTACTTTGACCGAGATCACGACGCCACCCGAGGGATCGAGTCGCTTGACGATGATCTTCTTGGCGTCGGGCGGGAGGCCGATGGTGTCGGCCACGGCGCGGAGGCGCGTCAGGATCTGCGCGTCGGTGAGCGTCGTGCTGAAGCGTGCCGCGGAGGTCATCTCGTCGCGGAACTGCTCGTAGCGAAACCACGGCCGCCCAAGTGCGATGCCGACGTAGACCGCCGTGCCGATGATGAGCAGCGTGACCAGGCAGCCGAGGGTGCTGCCACCGCGACGCGCGGCTACCATCGGGACTGCGCCTTGTCGACGATCGAGTTCACCAGAAACTCCAGCGCCTTCTTGCGGCCGTCGGCCTCGCGGCCCGGTTCGTAGTCGCCCCGTGCACTGAGGCTGCGTTCCTGGAAGATCATCCGCCCGTCCTTGTTGGCGACCATTTCGATCGCGATGGTGACGGAGAGTTGCCGCCGGGTGACCTGGACACTGCCACCGGTGCCGGTGCCGGAAAAGGAGGTCGGCTCGTCGGGCTCGTAGTTCGTGATCCGTCCGCGGACCACGAGGTCGGCCTTCGCCTCGGTGGCCGCGCGGAGTCCGAGGCGCCGCTCGACGGCTTCGCGAATAGCGGCGTTGACCTGCTGGCCAAGCGTCGCGTCCGACGTCTCGTTGTCGAAGGGGAGCACCGCCACGGTCTTGATCTCCGCCGGCAAGCCGCCGCCGGAGCGGAAGCCGAAGCTGCAGCCCGCGAGGGTCAGCGCCAGAACGATGAGACTAGAGCGAATCGCGCGGTGCATCCCAGATCTCCGCCGAAAACGACCCCGGCTTCGTCACCCGCGTAAATGTCAGATCGAGTCGCGCTGGCCCACTGGGGACGTCCAGTCGCGACTTGAGGAGCACGCCATCCGGACCGAAGGTGGTGGTCACGATCCCGATCCGCTTCCCCGCTTGCCGCACCTCGGCCATCAACCGCAGGCCGTCGCGACTGCGCAGGTAATCCACAGTATCGGCGCCACTGATGTAGCGCCAAGCAGTGACCTTCTCATCCCGCAGGCCACGGAGGTCGACCACCCCGGCAGGGGGACGCGCCCGGCCCAACATGGCCCAGAGGAGCGGATAGCTCGGCACCAGCTTGTCGACCTGATCCTTGGGCTGGACCCACTGCGCCGAGTCGCCGATGACGACCGCCGCGCCGCGCCCTGCGCCGAGCGGGCCGCGGAAGTCGAAGCGGAGGGAGTCGGCGCCGGCCACCGAGGCGCTCCCCTGCCCCTTGGCGGCGGCGGAGCGCTTGTCGGTGAAGACGAAGCGGAAGCGGATCTCCTGGTTGCCCCCGGGCTGCGTTTCGGCCGCCCAGCGGCGCGCCTCGACGTCCGTGAGGGCACCCATACCAGATGGGGCGAGGGCACCAGGGGCGCCGCCACAGGCGGTCAGCAGGAGCAGCGGGAGGAAGCGGAGTCGTTGCATTGCCCGCAAGTTCGCCCCGGAGCGGGAGGGACTCAACCCTCCCTCATCGATGGATGCTGCGAATGACGTCGCCCTGGGTGACCCGCAGGAGGGCCGCGTAGCTCCCGGCGACCTTGCCGAAGATGGTGTAGCGCCCGTCCAGGTGCGGCTGCGGCGAGACATTGATGAACCACTGGCTGCCCCCGGTCTCGGGGCCGGAGAGGGCCATCCCCGCCATCGGGACGTCGTAGCGACGGCGGTTGAACTCGTCGCGAATGGCCCACCCCGGCCCCCCGCTCCCGGTCCCGCTCCGATCGCCGTCCTGGATGACGAAGTTCGGGACGACACGGTGCCACCGATTGCCGTCGAACCACCGCCGGTCCACCAGGCGGAGGAAGTTGGCGACCGTGAGCGGCGCCTCGCGCCCGAGCAGCTCGAGGTCGATGGTGCCGCGACCGTCGAGCTCGACCGTCACGTGCGGATTCTCCTTGGCGAGGACCAGGGTCCGGACGATCACCCGGTACTCCTCGAGGCTACGCCCCGTGACGACCGGCAGCGCTGGCCCCCAACGCTCCGCGAGCGCCGGCCAGCTGCGTGCCGCGTCGCGCCGCAGCAGCATCTCGGCGGGCGGCGTGAAGAAGTCGCGGCGGCTCGGGTCGCCGAGCTGCTGCAGCACATCGGGCACGCGGCGCGCGAGCCCCGCCATGGTGGCAAGCACCGCCTGCTGGGCATCGCGTTCGACGTCGGCCGCCCCGAGGCGCCACGCCGCGAGGAGGAGGTCGAGGTCTTCCACGCGCGCATTGGCGCCGAGGACGCCGGCGGCGGTGGCACGCACTTCGGGCGCGGCACTCCGGAGACGCTCACGGGCGGCCGCGACGACGGTGGAGTCGGTGCGCGGACGTGCGCTCCGCCACGCTCCCAACGCGGCGGCCTGGACCCGCGCATCGGCATCCTGCAGGCCGGCCTGGAAGACGGCGTTGCCGGTGCTGCTGATGCTGCCCCATCCCTCGTAGGCGGCCATCCGCTCGCGGACGTCCTGCGAGGCCTGCCAGACGGCGGCGCGCTTGGCGAAGCGGGCGGTGTCGGCGCGGGCAAGCGCCGAGAAGGCGACGCGACGCATCGCCCAGGAGGCACCCTGCTTGTCGAAGAGGCCATCGAGCGCGGCCATCGCGGCCTCGCCGCGCAGCTCGCCGAGCGCGGTGGTGGCCTGCACGCGGACGTTGAAATCGGCATCGGTGAGGAGGCGAAGGACGCCGGTCACTTCGGCGGAATCGCGCCAGCTGCCGAGCGCCTGCAGGGCGCTGATCTTCACGCCGGGGGAGGCGTCCTGGAGGGCGCGGCGCAGTTCGCCGAGCACGGTGGCCGCGGGGAGTCCGGCGCTGTCGGCGTAGGCCTTCGTGTAGGAACGGAGCGCGGCCTCGCGAATGAGGGCCATCTTGTCCCGCGCCGAGCGGAGCAGGCCGTTGCCGGCCGTCGGCGCCTTGAGCCGTGCGAGGGTGTAGGTGGCGCGCCAGCGGAGGTCGTCATTCGGATTGGTGAGGAACGGCAACATCGCCGCGACGGGCGCCTGAGCCGCGAGCTTCCACGATTCGAGCAACGCCGTCGGCAGCAGAAGGTCTCGCCGTGCGGCCGGCAGCGAGGTACGGCCCCCGATGATCTCGGTGAGCATCCCAACGGCCGCACTGCCGCCGGAGCGGGCCAACGCGGCGGAGGCCTCGCCGGCGGCGGCTGCATCGAGGGAGTCGGGTTGACGGAGTCGGGCGATGATCGCCGCGGCGTTGTTGCTGTCGGCCAGGAGGCCGAGTGCGAAGAAGGCGTCGGCGACGACGTTCTGGTCGCGATCGCCGAGCGCTTCGACGATGAGCGGTGCGCCGCGACGATCGCCGATGCGGCCAACCGCGACCACCGCGGTGCGGCGCACCAGCGGGTCCGGATGGCCGATGGCGCGTGCCATCGCGGTGAGGTCGAGTTGCCGGCGGTCCTCCGCCATCAACAGCGGGGCGAGCGCCTCGACCAGCGCAGGGTCCTGGGCGGTGAGCGGTGCGGCCAGCAGCGCGAGGCCAGTGGCAGCGAGCAGGAGCGGGGAGAGTCGCATCAGAGGCGCACCGGGTCAGGAATGGGTTGCAACCGTTCGGCGATGCCCTCAGGGAGGCGGCCGAAGGCGAAGGTGTCGTCCATCACCAGCATGGCGGTGCTGCCGGTCGCCAGGAGCTCGCCGGTTTCGTCGTGTTCGACGGCGTAGCCGAAGGTGACGCGCCGGGAGGCCCGCTCGCGCACCCAGGTGCGCACCCGGACCGGGTCGTCGTAGCGCGCCGCTCGGCGGTAGCGGATGGTGAGCTCACCGACCATCAGGCGGAAGCCGAGGGTCTCCAGGTCGCGATACGAGAGCCCCGTCTGCCGGAGATGCTCGGTCCGCGCGACGTCGAACCAGACCAGATACCGGGCATGGTAGACCACGCCCATCTGGTCGGTCTCGGAGTAATCGACCCGGCGGCGGATGGTGGTGATTCCGGCGCCATCGGTTGCAACGGTCGGCTGCATCGTCCACCTTTCGCGCCGTGACAGCGCACCGTGTGGTAGTGGTCGGGGATGCCCACCTTGGGGCGGCCCCCGTGGCGGACGAGGAGGCGATGCTCGCCTTCCTCGACGCCGTCCCGTCGCTGGGTGACGCGTTGCTCGTCACCGGCGACCTCTTCGACTTCTGGTTCACCTGGCGCCGAGTGATCCCGCGGCAGGCGATCCGCACCACCGCCGCCCTGGTCCATCTGGCCCGACGCTTCCCGGTGATGATGGTCGGCGGCAATCACGACCGCTGGGGCAGCACCTTCTGGGACCAGGAAGCGGGGCTCCGCTTTGACGCGCATCGGCTCGAATGCGACGTGGCCGGCCAGCGCGTCCTGATGGTCCACGGCGACGGGCTGCATCAGGAGCACTTCCGCGCCAACGTGCTCAACCGGCTGATCAACTCGCCGACCATCATCCGTGCCGTCGCGACGCTGCCGGCCTCGCTCACCTTCTGGGCCGCCGACCGGTTGCAGCACAACCCGACGTACGCCGCCGCCCATCCGGAAATCAGCGACGCGGCGATGGCTCGGCAGCGCGGGATCGCCGAGGGGCTGCTGTCCGCGGACCCGGGACTCGCGGCGGTGGTCATGGGGCACACCCACCGCGCGGCGGCCCACGAAGTCTCGCCGGGCCGGTGGTACCTGAATCCGGGCGCGTGGCTCGATGGACACGCCTACGGCATCCTCGATGCCGACGGCGCCACGCTGCATCGGTTCAGCTAGGCCGGTCGTTCCCCAACGCGGCGAGCTCGATCGCCTCGAGCGGCTCCCCCACAAAGATCGACCCCACCCTCGCAAAGCGCGCCACGTCGTCGGTCGCCGCCCAGCGGTGATGCACGGCCGTTCCCGGCGGCGCCTCCAATTCCTTGGCATGCAGCACGCTGGCCAGCTCGCGGGCCGTCTCCTGCGCGCTGTCGATCCGGACCACGTCGGGCCCGAGCACGTCGCCGATGAGGCCGCTGAGCATCGGGTAGTGCGTGCACCCCAGGACGATGGTGTCGACCCCGGCCGCACGCAGCGGCGCCAGGTACTCCTCGGCCACCAACCGCGTGGCGGGATGGTCGAACCACCCCTCCTCCACCAACGGCACGAAGAGCGGACACGCCTGCTCCACCACGGCCAGCTCAGGACGGACACGGTGCAGCGCCCGACGATACGCGCCGGAGAGGATGGTGCCGGCGGTGCCGATGACCCCAACGGTGCCGCCACGGCTTGCGTTCGCCGCCGCGCGCGCACCGGGCTCGATCACGCCGATGACCGGGACGGTGGCGATGGCGCGCAACTCGTCGAGGGCATGGGCGGTGGCGGTGTTGCAGGCGACCACGACGGCCTTCACCTGATGCTGCTCGAGCCAGGCGAGGATCTCGCGGGCGTAGCGGCGGACGGTGTCCGGCGACTTCGAGCCGTAGGGGACGCGCGCGGTGTCGCCGAGGTAGAGCGTCGATTCGTTCGGGAGCAGCGCGTGGATGGCGCGCACGACGGTGAGGCCGCCGATGCCGGAATCGAAGACGCCGATCGGTGCGCTGTTCATCGCGGGATCGGCAGGGTGATGCCGAGGCCACGACGGCCGCCGGGGAGGACGCGCGCCTGCAGCTCGCCGGGGAAGTCGTAGAGGTTCGCCGAGACGTAGGCTTCCATCCCGGCGAAGAGGTGGTTCACCGCGATCAGGAAGAGCCAGTCGCCGCGTTCGGCGCGCTTCTGTTCCAGTCGCTCCGAGCCGGTGCGGTCCAGGTAGCGCATCTCGTGATTGGCCTTCAGCGCCATCGCGACCGCCACCCCTTCGAAGGCGACGAACAATCCGCCGCTCAACTTCCGATCAAGCGCTGCCTGGCCCCAGCCGGGGACGAGCAGCGACCGCGCGAAGTAGCCGAGCGGCGACGGGCGGGAGCGGATCGGCAGCGAGTCGGGACGCGCCTGCGCGGCGAGCGGCCCCGCGAGGAGCAGCAGCGCCGCGGCCAGCGGCCCGATGCGCACCATCAGGCGCTGGATCAGGCGACCGCCACGAGTTCGATCTCGACGCGGACATCGCGCGGGAGGCCGGCCGCGGCGACGGTGCTGCGCGCCGGGCGATGGTCGCCAAAGTGCGCCGCATAGACGGCGTTCATCGGGGCGAACTCCGCCATGTCACGCAGGAAGACGGTGGTCTTCACGACGTTCTTGAACGACATCCCCGCGGCGGCGAGGACGGCACCGAGGTTCTTGAAGACCTGCTCGGTCTGCTCGGTCACGCCACCCGGCACGATCTCCATCGACACCGGGTCGAGGGCGATCTGCCCCGCGGTGTAGAGCATCCCGTTGACGAGGATGGCCTGCGAGTAGGGGCCGATGGCGGCGGGGGCACCAGAAGTCGTGATAATCTGCATCAGGATGCTCGAGGTAAGGTTGGTCTTGGGGAAACGATGATCGATGATCGATGATCGATGATCGATAGTCAGGTGTCGATGATCGATGATCGATGATCGATTGTCGATGGTCGGTTGTCGAGGCTCGATGATCGATAGCGGCTTTATCGATCATCGATCATCGATCATCGATCATCCTGTTCGTCAGGCCAAAACAACCTGATTGCATTGGCCGTGGTGCCAGCAGCGATCTCTTCGTAGGTCGTGCCGCGTACTTCCGCGAGGGCTCGTGCGACGGCAGGCACATAACTCGGCTCGTTGCGCTTGCCGCGGTGTGGCACGGGCGCCAGGTACGGTGCGTCGGTCTCGATCAGCAGCCGGTCGCTGGCGACGGCCCGCATGGCGTCCTGCTGCGTCCACGTCTTGAAGGTCACCATGCCGCTGAAGGAAAAGTACCACCCCGCCTCGAGGCCGGCGTCCCGCAGGACGGGGCCGCTCGAGAAGGAGTGCAGCACCACGGTGGCGTCGGCCTGGTTCCGCAGGATGGCGACGACATCGGCATCGGCCTCGCGGGCGTGGATGACGACGGGCATTCCTGCGGCCGTGGCCAGCGCCAATTGCTCCGCGAAGACGTCCTGCTGCACGCTGCGGGGGGCGTGGTCGTAGTGGTAGTCGAGCCCCATCTCGCCGGCGGCCCGGACGAGCGGGTGCTGCCAGGCGGCCTGGAGGCGAGTACGGAGCTCGGGCGTCCAGCGACCTGCGTCGTGCGGGTGGCATCCTGTTGCCACGACCAGGCCGGGATGCCGAACCGCCCAGCCGAGGGTTTCCTCGAGCTGGGCGGTGACGGATTCAATGACCATGGCACGGGAGACGCCGGCGGCGCCCATCCGCTCCACCACCGCGTCGCGGTCGGCCGCGAAGGCCGGGTCCGCGAGGTGGCAGTGGGTATCCACCAGCATCAGGGTCAGACCTGAGGAACCGTGCTGCGGACCGTCTTGGGCTTGACCTTGACGCCGCGGCCGTCGACGCCGGGCCACTTCTGCTCGATCATGCGCAGCAGCGGGGCGGCGATGAAGATCGACGAGAAGGTGCCGGTGAAGACGCCGAAGAACATCACCAACGCGAACGGCCGGATGACCTCGCCAGCGAAGATCGTCAGCGCCAGCAGCGTCGACAGCGTGGTGACGTGGGTCAGGACAGACCGCGGCAGCGTCTCGTTGATCGAGCGGTTGAGGACCTCGACCAACTGGTTCCGGCGGTACTTGTGCAGGTTCTCGCGGACACGGTCGAAGATGATGATGGTGTCGTTCAGCGAGTAGCCGACCATCGACAGCACGGCGGCGACGACGACGAGCGAGAGCTCGATCCGCGCCACCGCGATGAAGCAGATGGTCAGGATGATGTCGTGGGCCGTGGCGAGGACGGCCGCGAGCCCGAAGCGCCACTCGAAGCGGTACGCCAGGTAGGCCAGCACGCCGAGGAAGGAGAGCATGATCGCCATGAGCGCCTGCGTCTTGAGCTCGGCGCCGACCTTCGGCGAGACCGCCTCACCGCTGCCCGGCGTGAAGCCACCGGCGCCGACGACGGCCTCGATCGCGGCGTTGACGGCCTTCGTCGTGGCCTGGGTGTCGTCGGTCTTGGAGCCTTCGACGGCGGTCCGAGCACGAACGGCGTACTCATTGTCGCCACCGAAACGCTGGATCTCGGCGCCCTTCAGGCCGGCGGCGTCGAGGCCGGCGCGGAGCTTCTCGACGTCGACCGGGGCCGTGGTCTTGAACTGGACCAGGGTGCCGCCGGTGAACTCGATCGACTGGTGAATCCCGAAGCCGAGGAGGGCCGCGAGTCCGACCACGAACAGCACGGCAGTCACGATGTAGGCCTGCCGGCGGTGCGCGATGAAGTCGTACTTGGCGTCTGCAAAGAAGCGAATCATGGTCAGATGCTCAGCGTGGTGGCGTGGGGCTTCCGGTCGAGCCAGACGAGGAAGAACGTCTTGGTGACGAAGATCGCGGTGATCATGGAGGCGATGATGCCCATGATCAGCGTGACCGCGAAGCCCTTGACCGGGCCGGTACCGAACTGGAAGAGGAACGCGGCGGTCAGGACGGTCGAGACGTTCGAGTCGATGATGGCGGGCATCGCGTGCCGGAAGCCTTCCTCGACCGCGACGCGCACCGTCCGCCCGGCGATCAGTTCCTCTCGAATGCGCTCGAAGATCAGCACGTTGGCGTCGACGGCGATACCGACCGAGAGCACGATGCCGGCGAGGCCGGGCAAGGTGAGGGTCGCGTCAATCATCGACAACGCGGCCAGCGTGAACAGGATGTAGAGGGCCAAGGCCAGCACGGCGAGCGCCCCGGACATCCGGTAGTAGCCGACCATGATCAGGATGACGAAGAGGGTGCCGACCAGGCCGGCGACGATGCCGCCCTTGACCGAGTCCTCACCGAGCGAGGCGCCGACGGTGCGCTCTTCCACGATCTTGAGCGTGAACGGCAGCGCGCCGGCCTTCAGCGTGAGCGCGAGGTCCTGCGCCTCCGCGATGGTGCGGCCCGACAGCTCGATCTGACCGCGACGGTCGATGCGGCTGTTGATGACCGGCGGTGCGCCCTGCACCTTGCCGTCGAGGACGATCGCCATGAAGTCGCCGATGTGCCGGCTCGTTTCCTGGCCGAAGCGCCGCCCGCCCGCGCGGTCGAGGTCGAAGACCACGATCGGCTTGTTGGATGTCGGGTCGATCTGCGGCGTCGCATTCACGAGCGAGGTGCCGGTGAGGATCGGCTTGGTCTCGAGCGCGTACAACGCGCGCATCGGCTCGAGGCCGCCGGTCGCCGACTGGTCCCACTTCAACTCGATGCCACGCGGAAGGACGCGCTGGACCTCGGGGATACGAAGCAGCGAGTCGACCCGAGCCACCGACGCTTCCGGCACCAGATAGGTCCCCGGCGCCGTGGCGCCTGCCGAGGCGCCGGAGATGATCAGCGCCTGCAGGATCGGTCCGCCCGCCTTGACGGTGTCGACCGCCGGCTTCGTGGTGTCACCCGTCGCCGCGGCACCCTTCGTCGCACTGTCGGCCTTGGCGCCGCTGTCGGCCGGGAGCTTGGTGCCCGAGTCGCCGGCGAGCAGCGCGTCGATCCCCTTCGCCGCCGTCGGGGCGCCCGCGGCCGGCTTGACGCCGAGCTGGGCGAGCACCCGATCCATGGCGGGGAGGGCGGCGTCGAGCGCGCCCGTCTTGTCCGTCATGCGGAATTCGAGGAAGGCGTTCTGCTGGACGATGCCCTTGGCGCGTTCCGGGTCCTTGATGCCGGCGAGCTCGACGACGATCCGCGAGGAGCCAACCTTCTGGATCACCGGCTCGGTCACGCCGAACTCGTCGATGCGCTTCCGGAGGACGGTGAGGGCAAGGTCGATGTCCTTGGAGACATCGGCCGAGACCTGCGTCGACTGGTCAAGCTCGAGACCAAGGTGCATCCCGCCCTGGAGGTCCAGGCCGCGCTTCAGCGGGACGCGCTTGACCTGCACGTCCTGCATCGCGCCGGTGGCGCTGCGCTCGCGCACGGTGACGGTGCGCGGGATGAGGGCGATGATCGAGCCGATGACGAGCACGGCGATCAGGATCATGCGATTGCGAATGGTTGCGAACATCGTCACTCGGACGCCCGTAAGGGCGCTTCAAGGTCCGGGTGCGCCACGGCCAGCATGGTCCGGGCGCGGTGCGAATCCACCTCCAATTGCTGCCGGAGGCTTGCCACCGAATCGAATCGGCGGATGTCACGGAGCAGCGCGACCCACTGGACGCTGATGCTCCGATCGTACAGGACCCCCTCGAACCCGAAGAGGTGGGCCTCCAGGAGGCGGCGGCCGTCGTCGAACGTCGGCCGGTGTCCCTGGTTCATCATGCCGCCGAACCGGCCGGCGGGTGTCTCGACCACCACGGCGTAGACGCCGTCGGGTGGCAACAACTTGCGAGCCTCGATTGCGAGGTTGCAGGTCGGGAAGCCGAGCTCACGCCCACGCCTCTCGCCGCGCTGCACCACCCCTTCAACCGTGTACAGCCGGCCAAGCATCCTGGCCGCTGCGCCGAGGTCGCCACCGGTGACTGCCCGGCGAATCGCGGTGCTCGACACCGGCAGTCCGTCGGGGAGCCGCACCGGCGCCACCACATCCACCGGAAAGCCTCGTGACGCACCCAACGCTTGCAGCGTCGCCACATCGCCCTGCCGGCCTCGGCCGAAGCCGTGGTCATGCCCAATCACCAACTCGCGCAGGTCACAGCGCGGCAGCAACACCTGATCGACAAAGTCCGCCGGATCGAGGGCCGCCATCGCCCGGTCGAACCGCAACGTCATCACCCGATCGATCCCGCTGGTGGCGAGGGCGGCGAGCCGTTCCGTCGTCGTGGTCAAGAGTGCGGGCGCTGCATCCGGATTCACCACTTCGAGCGGATGCGGCTCGAAGGTCACCAGCATGCTGCGCCGCCCACTGCTCACCGCCCTGCGATGGATCTCGGCCAGCACCGCGTGGTGTCCACGGTGCACGCCATCGAAGGTGCCAACCGTCACCACGCTCCCCGTCATGCCGCAGGCTCCAGCACGACCTCGGGTTGCCACCGACCATTCACCGCCCCAGCCACCGCGAGCAGCCGACCATCCTCGGCGAGGAGTGCGGCATGCCCCTCCTGCGCGTCCTGCTGCGGCACCGACCGGCCGAAGCCGACATCCCGCGCGGCCGCTGCATCGAGCCGGACCTGCGGCAGCATCGCCACCATCTCGACCGGGCTGCGCAACGCCTCCAACGAGATCTCCTCCGGCGTCACGGCATCGGCCACCGAAAAGGGACCGATCGAGGTCCGTCGCAGCGTGGCGCAGTGGGCCGGCAATCCGACACGGCTCCCCAGGTCCCTCGCCAACGCCCGGATGTAGGTCCCGCGGCCCACCGTCGCGTGCATCGTCAGCATCGGCGGCGTCCATTCCCCGAGTGTCAGGCGATGCACCATGACATCGACCGGCGCGAGATCGACCGTCTCCCCGGCGCGCGCCAGCACGTACGCGCGGGTGCCACCCACATGTTTCGCCGAATAGGCCGGCGGTCGCTGCGACTGCACCCCTTCGAGCGACGCCGCGGCCTGTTCCAGCGCCTCGCGCGTCGGCCAGGCGTCGGGCTCGACCGTCACGGTCGGCGTGCCGGCGGAGTCGTCGGTGTCGGTGCCGATGCCGAAGCGGATCGTGGCCTCATACCCCTTCTCGCCGGCTTCGACGAAGCGCGCGAGTCGGGTGGCCCGTCCGATCAGCACCACCAGCAGTCCCGTGGCGAAGGGATCGAGCGTGCCGGCGTGGCCGACACTGCGCGTTCCCAACTGTCGCCGTACCGCCGCCACGACATCGTGCGAGGTCCAGCCCACCGGCTTGTCAATGAGCATCCCCCCGATCAGGAGGCCTCCTCCTCGCGCTTCAGGCCCGCCAGGAGGCGATCGATCTCCAGCGCGTGCTCGAACCCGCGATCCAGCACGAAGTGCAACTCGGGCGTGATGCGAGTGGTCAGCGCCTTCGCGACAAAGCCGCGCAGGAACCCCGCCGCTCGCTGCAACCCTTCCACGGCGGCCTCACGCTCCGCCGGTTCGCCGTGCGGCACCACCCGGACCGTCGCATGCGACAGGTCGCGAGTGACTTCCACCGCACTGACGGTCACCATCCCCACGCGGGGATCGCGCACCTCGCCGCGCAACAGCGCCTCGGCGAGCACCGCCCGGATCGTCTCACCCACCTGCTCCGGGCGCCGCGAATTCCCCTTCCCTGCCATGGCCTAGTCCTGTGCAGCCGAGGCCGCGAGCGTGCGCTTGACCTCTTCGGTCCGGAACGCCTCGATCACGTCGCCGACCTTCACGTCGTTGAAGTTCTCGATGCCGATACCGCACTCGAGGCCTTCACGGACTTCCTTGGCGTCGTCCTTGAACCGCTTGAGCGAGCCGAGGTTGCCGGTGTAGACCACCGAGCCGTCGCGGAGGAGACGCACCCGCGCGGTGCGCGGAATGATGCCGCTCCGGACCATGCAGCCGGCGATGGTGCCGACGCGCGTGACCTTGAACACCTCGCGCACTTCGGCTTCGCCGAGGATGGTTTCCTTCTCTTCCGGCTTGAGCAGCCCTTCGAGCGCGTTCTTCACGTCCTCGACGGCCTCGTAGATGATCCGGTACGTCCGGATGTCCACGCCCTCGCGTTCCGCCGCCGAGCGCGCATTGGCGTCGGGACGGACGTGGAAGCCGAGGATGATGGCGCCCGAGGCCTTCGCGAGCAGCACGTCGGATTCGGAGATCTGGCCGACGCCGCGGTGGACGATGTCCACGCGCACTTCGTTGGTGCCGAGCTGCGCGAGCGAGTCGGCGAGTGCTTCCGCCGGGCCGCCCTGGTCGGCCTTGATGATGATCCGCAGCTGCGAGACGGCGCCTTCCTTCAGCGCGCGCGAGATATCCTCGAGCGTGCCGCCGCGCGCCGAGCGCCGGTTCTGCGCCTCGCGCTCGAGCCGCTGCCGCTTCTGCGCGATGTCACGCGCCTCGACGGCGTCGGTCATGGCGATGAAGGTGTCACCGGCGGCCGGCACGCCCTCGAAGCCGAGGACCTGCACCGGGATCGACGGCCCGGCCGACTTCACGGCCTTGCCACGCTCGTCGTACAGCGCGCGGACACGACCCGAGTACTTGCCGCAGATGAAGTTCTCGCCGACGCGAAGGGTGCCCTTCTGGACCAGGATGGTCGCGAGGGGGCCCTTGCCGGCGTCGAGCGTCGCTTCGATGACGGTGCCGTGCGCCTTGGCATCGGCATTGGCCTTGAGCTCGAGGATTTCGGCCTGGAGGAGCAGCTGCTCCAGCAGTTCCTGGATCCCGGTGCCCTTCTTGGCCGAGATCATCGAGTGCAGGGTGGTGCCACCGAACTCTTCGAGCACCACGCTGTGCTGCAAGAGGTCCTGCTTGACCTTGCCGGGGTTTGCCGCCGGGAGGTCGATCTTGTTGATCGCGACGACGATCGGCACGCCGGCATTCTTGGCGTGCGAGATGGCTTCGATCGTCTGCGGCATCACCTGGTCATCGGCTGCCACGACGAGGACGACGATGTCCGTCACCTGCGCGCCACGGGCTCTCATCGTGGTGAAGGCCTGGTGGCCCGGGGTGTCGAGGAAGGTGATCGACTTGCCACCCATTTCGATCTGGTAGGCACCGATGTGCTGCGTGATGCCACCGGCCTCGCCGGCGGCGACGTTGGCCTTCCGGATGTAGTCGAGCAACGACGTCTTGCCGTGGTCGACGTGACCCATGATGGTGACGACCGGCGGACGCGGGGAGAGGGTGCCCTCTTCCTCCACCTCTTCCTCGACGACCTCGGCGTGATACTCCTCTTCGCGCACGGCCTGGAAGCCGAACTCGGAGGCGATCAGTTCGATCTGGTCGAAGTCGAGCCGCTGGTTCACCGTGACCATCAGGCCGAGTTCCTTGAAGGCGAACGCGACGATCTGGTTGGCCGGCACCTTCATCGCCTCGGCGAGCTCGCTCACCGAGATGAATTCGTTGACGCGGATGATCGTCTTCTCGCGCTCCTTCTCCTCGGCCGCGCGCGACGCGATGATGTCGCGGTACGACGGCTCGTCGGAGCGGATCTTCCGGCGCGGCGCGGGACCCTTCATCCCGTGCAGCGTCTTCAGGATGTTGGCTTGCACCTGATCCTGATCGACGAAGCTCTTCTTCCCCTTCTTGCCCGGCCCCTTCTTGCGGCCACCACCCGGCTGCGCGTCAGGCCCGAAGGTGCGCGGTGCGGTCGAACCGGCGTTGCCGACCTGCGTCGGGATCGCGCCGCTGCCACCACCGCCACCACTGCCGCCACGACCCTGCGACGGATTGCTCGACGAGAAGACCGGGCGCGGACGGCCACCAGGACCGCTCTGCCCACCCGATGAATGCCCACCGGACGAATGGCCGCTCCCCGGCGCCGGGCGCTGCACGCGCGGCGGGATGAACGGCTTGGCCGGTCCACCGGCCGACGTGCCACTGGCGGCAGGCGGCGGCGTGGTCGGGCGCGACGGCTGGGGCCGCGGCGGCATCGGCGGAAGCGGCGGACGCACGACGGCGGCCACGGGAGCCACCGGCTCGGCGGCAGGCGCGGCATCGGCGGCAACGGCCGGCTCAGCCGATTCGGCGGACTCGACGGCGCGGGGCTCGACGACGGTCGGCTCCGGCTCCGGCGGCGCGGGCGGCAGATCCTTGAAGAGCAGCTTGGCGCGCTCCTCGAGCGAGAGCACCGGCTTCGCCTCGGCGACCGGAACCTCGAGGACGAGCGGCTCGAGATCGAGCAGGCCACCGCGTGCGGCGACTTCCTCGGCCTCCTCGGCGGCCTTGGCCTCGGCCTCGGCGACTTCGGCGGCGGTGCGGCGACGGCGAACCGGCTTGGCGTCTGCCGGCGTCGGGGCAGGCGCGGCCTCGGCCACCTTGCGACGCCCCTTCTTCGGGGCCGGCGCTTCGGCTGCCTTCCGCTTTTCCCGCTCCCAACGCACTCGCGCCGCCGCCACCTGGTCCGGCTCCAACGCCGACAAGTGACTGCGCACGAAGATGTTCATCTCGCGCAACATTCCCATCACCTGCTCAACGGGAACGCCAAACTCCGCGGCGAGGTCGTGCACTCTGCTCTTGACCACTCCCTACCCTCCGTCAGGTCCTGTCACGGGTCGCGATTCACGGCGAGGATTCCCGCCGCCAGCGCCCGATCCTGCACTCCCACCACCATCGTCGCGGGGCGTCCCAGCCGTGCCCCGAGCGAGTCGGCATCGGGCCCCACCAGAACCGGGACGCTGATGCCTTTGGCCAACCGTACCACCTTGTCCTGCACCCGCTGCGTGGCGTCCGATGCCACCACCACCAGCAGGCACTCGCGCCGCTGCAACAGGGCGCGTGTCCCATCCACGCCAATGCTCACGCCGCCACCGCGCACTCCCAGGCCGATGAGGCCGAGGAGACGCGCCGCTGCGTCAGGCGGGAGGGGCGTCACCCTCGGGCTCGTCCTCGGTGAGATCGGTCACGAAGCGGAGCAACTCTTCCGCCGTGCCACCGGTCATCCCGGGGATCTTCGCGATGTCCTCGGCCTCGAGGTCGATCACGTCGTTCAGCGTGGTGTAGCCGGCCTGATCGAGAATCGCGACCAGTTCGGGCGAGAGCCCTTCCAGCTGCGCCAGCGGGACGCGCGTCTCCGCTTCCTCGTCCGTCGAGGCGAGCGCGAACAACGGCCCTTCGCCACCGCGCTCCAACCACTCGCGGCTCGAATAGAGATCGATCTTCCAGCCGGTCAGTTCCGAGGCGAGCCGCACGTTCTGCCCGTTGCGGCCGATCGCCAGCGAGAGCTGGTCCTCGTCGACCACGGCCTGGATCGTCTTGGTGGCCGGATCGGAGAACACCTTCGCCACGCGGGCCGGCGCGAGCGCCAACCGGGCAAAGCGTTCCGGATCGGGCGACCAGGGGACGATGTCGATGCGTTCGCCGCCGAGTTCGTTCACGACGGCCTGCACGCGCGACCCCTTGAGGCCGACGCAGGCACCCACCGGATCGATGGCGTCGTCACGCGAGATGACGGCGACCTTGGTGCGGCTGCCGACTTCGCGGGCGATGCCGCGGATTTCCACGATCTGCTGCTGGATTTCCGGGACCTCGAGCTTGAACAGCGCCTTCACGAAGAGCGGGTCGCCACGCGAGAGAATCAGCCGCGGCCCCTTCGGGGTCTCCTCGAGGCGCTTGAGCACCGCGCGGATCGTGTCGCCCTGGCTGAACTGCTCGCGGTGATTCTGCTCGCGATACGGGACGATGGCTTCGGCTTCGCGGAAGCGATTCAGCATGATCACGAACTTGCCGCGCTCGACCTGCTGGATCTCGCCCGAGAGCAACTCGCCGACCTTGTTGGCGAATTCGTCGCGGATGCGATTGCGCTCGCCTTCGCGGACGCGCTGGATGATGCGCTGCTTCGCGGCCTGCACGGCGAGACGGCCGAAGGCCTCGAACGGCACCTCTTCCTCGAGGACGTCGCCGACCTGGAAGTCGGGATCCTCGAATTGCGCCTCTTCGAGCGAGACCTGCGCGCTCGCGTCTTCGACCACGTCGGACACCTGGCGGAGCCGGATGACGGAGAGGGTCCCCTGCAGTTCGTCCACGTTCAGCTCGAAGCGAACGTTGGGACCGTACTTCTTCATCAGGGCCGCATGAATGCCATCACGCAACAGATCGAGCAGTTCCGATCGATCGAGCTGCTTGCTGCTGGACAGTTCACGAAAGGCCGACAGCATCTCGGCGGACGTCGCCATCAGGGTTCTCCTGCTTCCCGGTTGCCTTGCCTGGACCAATCGTACACGAGGGTCGCATCGCGAATCGCCTCGAGCGCGAGGGTGGCGGTCTCGCCCCCCATGTCCAGCGTCACGTGTAATGCATCGGGCACCGCCACGATCCGCGCCTTGCGGACGCCGGGCACCCCCATCGCCTTGAGGCGCACCTCGCGCCCCACGTACCGCTGCCAGTGCTCGGGGAAACGGACGGGCCGTTCGATCCCCGGCGATGACACTTCCAGTTCCCACTGCGGACCAACCGCGCCGGCGGCCTCGAGCGCCGCTTCCAGCGTCCGCGAGACGAGCTGACAATCGCTGCTGGTGACGCCGTGGCCCGGGCGTCCACCACCGGGGACGTCCATGCGAATCCGGACGACTCGTTTCGACGTCGATCCGCCCACTCGCACATCCACCAACTCGAAGCCGAGTCCGGCGATCGTCTCGCGCAGCACGTCGGTCGTGAGGAGGGGTGGCGTCACCGTCGCATCCGAAGGTGGGGGTAAAGAAAAATGTCGGGGGATACCCGACACATCGCCAACTGCACGAAAGTCCCCCCAGCACCCAAAACTACCCCCTCAGACGGGGCCCCGGCAAGGGGACGGGAGCCCCAGATACGCCACCATCCGGCCGTCCGTGCCGCCGCTCCCCCGGTGGGAAAAGAAGGCGTCCCGCTGGGCCGAGGAGCAGTGTCCGCTGGCCGTGGCCTCCCCCACCCCGAGCGCCCTGGCCTGCTCGAGGAGGACCGCCCGGAGGTCGAGGTGCCAGGGCCCCGGCCCCTCGGCCACCAGCCCCACCCCGGTGACCACCTCGGCCCCGACCTCGTAACAGGGGCCGGAGATCGCCACCCCGGCGTGCATGACCACCTCGGGGGGCTCCACTCCGGCGTGGCCGTGGAGCAGCTGGAGGCCATTGGCGAGGATCCCGGCCGCCGTCCCCCGCCAGCCGGCATGGAGGAGGGCGATTGCCCCCTTGGCCGGGGCCACGAGGTAGATCGGGACGCAGTCGGCCACGGTCACCAACAGGGCGAGACCCCGACGAGCGGTGGCATGGCCATCCGCTCCCTCGTGGATGGTCCAGCCGCCGGCCGTGGCCCCGTGCCAGAGGACGTGGTCGCCGTGGACCTGGTGGGCCATCACCATGGACGGGGTGTCGGTCAGGGAGGCGCGGAAGGCCCGCCAGCGCCCCATGACCTCGCCGACCGGCTGGTCGGTCCAGAGGCCCAGGTCGAAGGGGGTGGTGGGATCGTCGCCGCGGCCGGTGATGCCGGCGACGACGCCGAAGCGCTCCCGCCACCCCGGGACCTCCCACCGTGGGACGTCACCGGGGAGGCGGCGCTCGTCAGCCCTCGACACGCTCGAGGTCGGCTCCGAGGGCAATGAGGCGCTTGTCGATGTTCTCGTAGCCGCGCTCGACCTGCCCGATGTTGTGGATGTAGCTCTCGCCATCGGCGGCGAGGGCCGCCAGCACCATCGCCATCCCGGCGCGGATGTCGGGCGACTCCACCTTGCCGCCCCGGAGCGCCGACGGGCCGCTGATCACGGCGCGGTGCGGATCGCAGAGGACGATGCGCGCGCCCATGCCGATCAGCTTGTCGACGAAGAAGAGCCGGGACTCGAACATCTTCTCGTGCATCAGGATCATCCCTTCGCACTGCGTCGCGGCGACCAGCGCGATCGACATCACGTCGGCCGGGAAGGCAGGCCAGGGGCCGTCTTCGAGCTTGGGGACGTGACCACCCAGATCGGGGCGGACGCGGCGCTCCTGGCCGGAATCGACGATGAGCTGGTCGCCGACGATCCGCGGCCGGATGCCGAGGCGATCGAAGCCGAGCAACATCGAGCGGAGATCGTCGGGGCGAACGCCGTCGATCGTGATCTGCCCGTTGGTCACGGCGGCGAGGCCGATGAACGAGCCGATCTCGATGTGGTCGGGGCCGATGGCGTAGGTGCAGCCGCCGAGCGGCTTGCCACCTTCGATGACGTAGGTGTTGCTGCCGATCCCCTCGATGTGGGCGCCCATCGCCACGAGCACCAGCGCCGTGTCCTGCACGTGCGGCTCGGAGGCGGCGTTCCGGAGCGTGGTCCGCCCCTTGGCGGCTACCGCTGCCATCAGCGCGTTCTCGGTGCCGGTGACGCTCGGTTCGTCGAGGAAGATGTCGGCACCGATCAGCTGCTTCGCCTCGATCTCGAAGCGATCGCCGACGGTCACCAACGCGCCCAGCCGCTCGAGGGCGAGGAAGTGGGTGTCCACGCGACGACGCCCAATGACGTCTCCCCCCGGCGGAGGAAGGGTGACGGCGCCGAAGCGGGCCAGGAGCGGGCCGGCAAGCAGGATCGACGCGCGGATCCGCGTGCAGAGGACCGGGTCGAGTGGCTTCGGCTTCACCGCACGCGTATCGACGGTGACGGCGTTGGGGCCGGTCCAGTTGACCGACGCCCCGAGGTCGACGAGCAGCTCGAGCAGCGTCTCGACGTCCCGGATGCGCGGGATGTTCTGGAGATGGACCGGACCGTCCGCCAGCAGGGTGGCGGCGATGACCGGCAGGGCGGCGTTCTTGTTGCCAGCAGGGCGGATCGTCCCGGCCAAGGGACGTCCACCGCGAACTACAAATCGAGGGGCCATGCGGAAACCTCGTCGGGAAGACGGGAGCACCGCAAGCGGCGCCGGACGAGCGAATTACCTTTGGGGAGAATCTCCCCGGACTGGAGCGCCATCTTATGCCCACGTGGGTCGGACCAACCGTCGCCCTGTCCCTGCTGGTGATCGCCCTCTGCTTCCTGGGGATCGCGATTGCCGCCCTCTTTGCCCTCCGTGAAGGCGTCGAGCGCGGGCAGTCTCTCGCCAAGGAACTGGGCGAGCTCCGCCGCGACCTGTCGCCGCTCCTTCAAGCCTTTGGCCGGCTGGGGAAGGAAGGCGCCGACGTCCTCGACCTCGCCAAGGAAGAGGTGCGGGAAATCGTCTATACGACGCGCCGCTTCCGGAAGGATGTCGAGAAGGGGATGCAGCGGACCCAGCGCCGACTCGCCGACTTCGAGGCGGTGGTCGAAGTGGTGCAGGAGGAGGTCGAGGAGACGGCGCTTGATCTCACGACCGCGCTCCGCACGGTGCGCACTGGCACCGGGATGATCGGGCAGTTGCGACGGCTGGTCCTGCCCTCGCGCCGGGGCCGCCGATGAAGTTCGCCGTGGCGTTCGCGCTGGTCGCGCTCGCCGCCCTGCTCTTCCCCGAGATGTTGCACGCCTGGACCCCGGGGACGCATATCGTCCTCGGTGAGCGGATCCTCGGTTCCTTGGAGCTGCTGCCGAGGGCGATTGCCGACCTGCTGCGCGCCTTCCCGTACGACTACCTCTATGGCAACATCGCGGCCGATACCACGATGGCGAAGAAATTCGCCCCCGCCGATCGGCACTGCCACGCCTGGCATGTCGGGATGGAGGTGCGCGACCTCGCCGACTCCGACGCGCTGCGCGCCTTCGGCCTCGGCTACATGTCGCACCTCGCCGCCGACGTGGTGGCGCACAACCACTATGTGCCGCGGCAGCTGGTGGTCACCAGCAGCACGCGATCGATGGGGCACACCTACTGGGAAAGTCGAGCGGAGACGGTGCTGGGCGAGGCGGTGCCGAAGGCGGCGCGCGAACTGATCCGGCTCGACCACGGCGCGGCCGACCAGCACCTCGAGCGGATTCTTTCGCCGACGATCTTCTCGGTCTCGACCAATCGGAAGCTGTTCCGCGGGATGGTGCGCGTCGCGAACTCCCGGACGTGGCAGTTCGGGATGCAGGTGGCGAGCGACCAGAGTCGATGGGAACTGTCGGAGGAGTTGATCGGCGCCAACCTGGATCAGGCCACAGCCAATATCCGCTCGGTCCTCCGTGACGAGGCGTCGGACGTGCTGCGGCTCGACCCGAATGGCGAGGGCGCGATCCTGCGGAGCAAGGACGTGCGGCGCGAGGCGCTGGTCGGGCGGGGCCGTCGCGACCGCGAGTGGCTGTCGGCGCTCGCCGACGCACAGTTCGGCTTGCCCGCGCTCGCGGCGGGCAAGGTCGTGGTCGACCCGCCGCGGCTCAAGGACTAGCTGCGGCGACTGAGCGCAGCGACCCCGGCGACGACGCGCGCAACTTCCTCTGATGTGGTGTAGCAAGCGGCACCAATCCGAACCATCCCCTCCACTTCCAGCCCCAGACGCCGCGCCACCGTGGTGGCGTAGAAGTCGCCATTCGACACGAAGCAGCCGTGATCGACGAGCCCGCGCGCGACGTCCTCCGACGACTTCCCTGCCACCGTGAACGCGATCGTCGCGGTGCGCGGCGTGCCCGGCGGTGGACCGAGGCGCTTCACGCCGGAGATGTCTCCCAACCCATCCCACAACTGCTGGAAGAGATCGCGCTCGCGGCGGTGGAGCAGGTCGTAGCTGCGCACCAGGCGTGAGCGGAGGTTCCCCTCGCCACCACCGAGCGACGCAATCCACTGCACCGCGGCTGCGGCGCCGACGATCCCTTCGTGGTTCTGCGTGCCGGTCTCGAGGCGCTCCGGGGCTGTGTCGGGCGCCGGCTCGAGCTTCGGCACGTCGATCGTGCTCAGCACCGGATGGCGGCCCCACAACACGCCGACATGCGGGCCGTAGAACTTGTACGAGCTGCAGGCGAAGAAGTCCGCCCCAATCGACTTCGGATCGGGAAGGTGATGCGGCGAGTAGTGCACGCCATCGACGTAGACGAGTGCGCCGGCGTTCTTGGCCAGCTTGGTCGCCGCCGCCACGTCGGAGATGGTGCCGAGCGCATTCGAGGCGGCACCGATCGCCAGCAGCTTGGTGCGCTCGGTGAGCAGCCCCGGCAGCAAGTCGAGGCGCAGCTGCCACGTCTCGACGTCGAGCGGCAGCATCTTCAGCACCAGGCCGCGTTCCTTCGCGACCGCCTGCCACGGCGCGAGGTTGGCGTGGTGGTCGAGCTCGGTGACGATGATCTCGTCGCCGGCGTTCCAGCCGCGCGCGAGGGCACGCGCCACATGGAAGGTGATCGTCGTCATGTTGTTGCCGAAGACGATCTCGTTCTCCGCCCCGCCGAAGAAGGCGGCGTAGGTACGACGCGCCTCCAGCAGCAACGCGTCCGTCTCCACCGACGTCGGATACGCCCAGTGGGTGTTGGCGTTGTGGTGCAGCAGGTAGTCGCGGATCGCGTCGGCCACGGCGAGCGGCACCTGGGTGCCGCCAGGACCGTCGAAGTAGGCCACCGGATGGCCAGCGTGCTGGCGCTCCAGCGCCGGGAACTGCGCGCGAATCTGCTCGACCGTCAGCGCGGCGCTCATTCGGCGAGCTTCGCGGTGAGGATCGGCTGGATCCCCTTCGGGTCGGCCTTCCCCTGGCTGCGCTTCATGACTTGCCCCACGAAGAAGCCGATCAACTTGGCGTCACCACCCTTGTAGCGCGCCACTTCCCCAGGGTGCGCCGCGATGACCTCGGCGACCCACCCCTCCAACGCGCCGGTGTCGCGAACCTGCACCAGCCCGAGACGGTCGGCGACGGCGCGCGGTGCGTCGTCGTTGCCGACCAGTTCCGCGAAGATCCGCTTCGCCGCCTGCAACGACACCGTCCCGTCGGCGACCAGCAGCACCAGCGAGGCAAGCCGATCCGGAGCGATGGCGAAGTGACCCTGTTCGTTCCACCCCGACATCGCCTCGCCGAGGACCCAGTTGGAGGCGGTCTTGGGGTCGACCCCCGCAGCGACCGTCCCCTCAAAGTACGCTGATACTTGGGGCTCCTGGATCAGCGTGCGCGCGTCATACTCCGACAGCCCCAGCACCTCCTGGTAGCGCGCCTTGCGCGCCGCCGGAAGCTCCGGAAGGGCCACCCGTTGCGCCTCGATCCACGCCGGCGTGAGCACCAGCGGCGGCAGGTCGGGATCGGGGAAGTAGCGATAGTCGTGACTGTCTTCCTTGGAACGAAGCGGCTTCACCTCGCCGGTGGCGGCGTTGAAGGTCAGCGTCACCTGCGTGACCGCCTCGCCCCGCTCCAGCATCGCGATCTGGCGAATGCGCTCCGCCTCGAGCGCGCGCTCGACGTTGGCGAAGGAATTCATGTTCTTCACTTCGGTCTTGGTGCCGAGCGGATCGCCGGGGCGACGCACCGAGAGGTTCGCGTCGACGCGGAGCGAGCCCTTCTCCATCGAGCATTCGGAGACGCCGGCATAGATGAGCAGCTGGCGCACCGTGGTCAGATACGCGCGCGCCTCGCCCGGCGAGCGCATGTCGGGCCCGCTCACGATCTCGGCGAGCGGCGTCCCCGCGCGGTTGAGGTCGACGGCGGTCTGCCCGGGGATGCGGTCGTGCAGCGACTTCCCCGCGTCCTCCTCTAGGTGGAGGCGCGTGATCGAGATGGCGATCGAACCGCGTTCGGGCGACTCGATCATGACCGAGCCGTGCTCGGCCAGCGGCTTGTCGAACTGCGAGATCTGATAGCCCTTCGGCAGGTCGGGATAGAAGTAGTTCTTGCGCGCGAAAATGCTGCGCTCACGAATGGCGCAGCCCAGCGCCAGCGCGCCGACGGTGCCGAGGCGCACCGCCTCGGCGTTCGGCACCGGCAGCGCGCCCGGGAGGCCGAGGCACACCGGGCAGACGTTGGTGTTCGGCGCATCGCCGTAACTCGTCGGGCAGCCGCAGAACATCTTCGAGCGAGTGGAGGGCTGCACGTGGATTTCGAGCCCGATCACGGTTTCCCAGGTCATCACCGTACCTCCGCCACCGCGTCGGTGGCCCGTTCCAGGACCTCCGCGACGGCGAGCATCGTGGCCTCGTCAAAATCCCGGGCGATCAGCTGGCCGCCGATGGGGAGCCCCTGATCGCGGCCGATCGGCACCGACATCGCCGGGACCCCGGCGAGCGAGGCCGGCGCCACGAAGACGTCGGCCAGATACATCTGCACCGGATCGGCGGTCTTCTCGCCCGCCTTGAACGCCGGTGTCGGCGTGGTCGGCGTGAAGAGCAGGTCGACGCCATCGGCGAAGACGTTGGCGAAATCGTCGGCGATCAGTTTCCGCACCGCCTGCGCGCGCACGTAGTACTGATCGGCGTATCCGGCCGAGAGGACGAAGGTGCCGACGAGGATGCGGCGCCGCACCTCGGGTCCGAAGCCCTCGCCGCGCGTGGCCCGATAGAGGGCGCGGACGTCGCCGCCGGCACCGACATGCCGCGGACCGTAGCGCACGCCGTCGAAGCGCGCGAGGTTGGCCGCGGCCTCGGCCGGGTTGACGATGTAGTAGGTCGGCACGGCGTACTTCGTGTGCGGCAGCGACACCTCGCGGACGGTAGCGCCGAGGGCGCGCAGCGTCGCGATGGCCCGGTCACACGCGGCGCGGACGCCGGCATCGAGGTCGGCCGGGAAATACTCCGTCGGCAAGCCGATCACCACCCCGGTGAGGTCCGCGCGCGCGGCCGGCAGCGCCATTGGCGGCTCGGCATGCGTGGTGGCGTCGCGCGGGTCCTGTCCGGACATTGCCGAGAGGACGCGGGCCGCGTCGTTCACCGTCTTGCCGAAGACGGAGATGCAGTCGAGCGACGAACCGAAGGCCACCAGGCCGAAGCGTGAGACCCGGCCATAGCTCGGCTTCAGGCCGACGACGCCGCAGAAGGCGGCCGGCTGACGGACGGAACCACCGGTCTCCGAGCCCAGCGCGGCGGGGACGACGCCAGCGGCGACCAGCACGGCCGAGCCGCCGCTGGAGCCTCCAGGCACGCGGTCGTGATCGATCGGGTGAAGGACGCGACCATACGCGGAATTCTCGGTGGACGATCCCATCGCGAACTCATCAAGGTTCGCCTTGGCACCGACCAGGGCGCCGGCCGCGCGCAGCCGCGTGATCACCGTCGCCTCGTAGGGCGAGGTGTATCCCGCGAGGATCTTCGAGGCGCAGGTGGTCGGCTCCTCGGTCGTGACGATGTTGTCCTTGATCGCGATCGCCATCCCCGACAGCGGCCCGGCAGGGGCGGCGTCGAGCCGGTCCGCCTCGCGATCGAGGACGTCCTGCGACCAGTGCAGCGTCGCGTTGAGGGGTGCGGCCTCGGCGAGGCGGCGGCCGGTTTCGGCGGCCAGGGTGCGCGCGCTCATTCCTCGGCCATCCCGCCGAGCTTCGGCACCACGAAGAAGCCATCGACGAACGCCGGCGCCATCGCAGCCGGGCCACGCACCATCGGGATCGGCGCCACGACGTCGTCGCGGAGCGTCAATTGGGCAGGGCCCACCGCCACCGTTCCGACGCCCTGAGGAAGCGGCACATCGGCCAGCTGGGCCACGAACTCGACGATCGCCTCGAGCTGCGTGGCGAGCAGCGGCAGATCTTCCTCCGCCACGGCCAGCTCGGCCAGCCGCGCCACATGGCGTACTTCCGACGCCCCGATTGTCATGCGCTCTCCCAGTCGCGCTCGAGGCCGGCAAAGGCGACGAGCAGTTGCTTGGTTCCAATTTCCGGATCATCAAAGGCCACGGACACCTTCAGGTCCTTGCCGCCACCGCTGAGGCCGAGGATGGCGCCTGCCCCGAAGCGGCGATGGCGTACCCGTTCGCCCTTCACGTAGCGCGGCGCGTCCTGGTTGTCGCTCGCCGGCGGCGTATCGACCGGTGCCGGCTCGTCCCAGACGGCGCTCTTCGGCGTGGCGACCTTGGCCGGCGTGGAGGTGCTGCGGCCCCATTTGGCCCCGCCGCCCTGGCTGCTGCCGCTGCGGCCACCACCCCACCCGCCTGACCCCCACGAGGTCTGGCCGAGGCGCCCACCGACGGCGAACGAGGTGCTCTTCTCCTCCACCAACTCCGGCGGCAATTCCTTGAGGAAGCGCGAGGCCATCGCGGGCCGCAATTCCCCACCCCGCCGACGGGCGCGCGCCCAGGTCATGAGGAGGGCATCGCGCGCGCGGGTGATGCCGACATAGCAGAGCCGCCGTTCCTCGTCGAGGCCATCGGGAGACTCGAGGGCACGGCCCGAGGGAAAGAGACCGTCCTCCATCCCCGCCAACACGACCACCGGCCATTCGAGTCCCTTGGCCGTGTGGAGCGTCATCAGGGTAACGCCGTCCTCTCGGCCCGCCGTGGTGTCCACCGCGGACATGAGCGCCGCCTCGGTCAGGAAGCGCTGCAGCGGCGTGCCGGGCTCGTCGTCCTCGCTGATCACCTCGGACCACTCTGCCGCCCCCGCCACCATCGCGCGGACATTCTCCCAGCGATCGGCGCCCTCGAGTCCCTCGGCCATGAGGACCTTCTCGTAGTCGAGCACGCGGATCAACTCTTCCATCACCAGCACCGGGGCCGACTCGCCGACGCGCGTGCGCACGTCATTCACCTGCGCGGCGAACGTCGTGAGTGCCTGGCGCAGATTCGGGCGGAGGCCGTTGATCATCTCGGCGCGCTCGGCGGTGGCCAGCATCGCCAGGTTCCACTGCCGCGCCTGCTCCGCGAGCATGACCAGCGAGGAATCGCCGATGCCGCGCCGGGGCACGCCGACCGCACGCAGGAACGCCTCGTCATCGGAGGGGTTCGCGATCAGGCGCAGGTACGCCAGCAGGTCCTTCACCTCGCGGCGATCGTAGAACGAGATCGAGCCGACGATGCGGTACGGGACGCCGGCACGCCGGAGCGATTCTTCCAGTGCCCGTGACTGGGCGTTGGTCCGATACAGGACGGCGCATTCGACATAGAGCGCGCCGTCCTGCACGCGCTGCTTCAACTCGCGGGCGATCCATTCCGCCTCGTCGCGTTCGTCGGCGGCGGCCAGCACGACGATCGACTCGCCGCCGGGACGGACGGTGCGGAGCGTCTTGCCGAGGCGGCTCCGGTTGCGGGCGATGACGGCATTGGCCGCGTCGAGGATCGGCTTGGTCGAGCGGTAGTTCTCCTCGAGCTTGACCAGGACGGCGTCGCCGAAGTCGGTCTGGAGGAGCTGCATGTTCCGCACGTCCGCACCGCGCCAGCCGTAGATGCTCTGGTCGTCGTCGCCAACGGCGAAGACGTTGCGATGGCCGCTGCCCAGCAGCTTGATGAGCTCGTACTGCACCTTGTTGGTGTCCTGGAACTCGTCGACCAGCAGGAAGTCGAAGCGCTTCCGCCACCGCTCCAGCACGTCCGGATGCTCCCGGAAGAGAGTCAGCGGGTGCAGGATCAGGTCGTCGAAGTCCATCGCATTCGCGAGCTTCAGTGCCCGCTGCAACGCCACGTAGACATCCGCGGCGACCTTGACGGCGGGGTCATGCGGCGCGCTGCGCTCGAGGTCCTGCGCCGTCTGCATGCCGTTCTTGGCGCCGGAGATGATGTTCTGGATCAGCTTCGGCGGGTAGAGCTTCACCGGATGGTTCCGCTCTTCCATCAACCGACGAATCAGGGAGATCTGGTCGTCCTGGTCGTAGATCGAGAAATCGCGCGAGAAGCCGAGCCGGTCACCCTCGCGGCGGAGCAGTCGGGCGGAGAGCGAGTGGAAGGTGCCGATCCAGAGGCCCGCGGGGTCGCGCTCGAGCAGGTCGCCGATGCGATGCTTCATCTCGCCGGCGGCCTTGTTCGTGAAGGTCACCGCGAAGATGCGCTCCGGCGGCACGCCGTGCGATTCGATCAGCGAGGCGATGCGGGCGGTCAGCACGCGCGTCTTCCCCGAGCCCGCACCTGCGAGCACGAGAATCGGGCCGGTGACATGCTCGGCGGCACGGCGCTGCGCCGGATTGAGCCCGCGCAGCAGATCCTTGCCGTCGGTCATGTGATCGGGGTGGCCAACGGAAAGCGCATCAGAAAGGTGGTCCCGTGTTCAGTCGGTTCAAGGGCGAGGACGCCAGCGTGCGCATCCTCGATGACGCGGCGCGCCAGGGCCAGTCCAATGCCCCAGCCGCCCCGCTTGGTGGTGATGCCGGGCTCGAAAATCGTCCGACGCAGTTCGCGCGGGACGCCCGGGCCGTCGTCAATCACGCGCAGGATGGCGTCGGCGCCATCCACTTCGGCGGCGAGGGTGATCGAACCACCGCGGCCCTGCAGGGCGTCGATGGCATTCTTGACCATCGCCTCGAGCGCCCACTCCAACAGGACCGCGTCACCGGCGACGACCGGCCCCGCGCTCGGTGCCCGCACCGACAGCGTGATCGCATTGCTGTGCTTCGGCAGACGCGGTTGAAAATAGCCGGCCACCCGCTCCGAGAGTGCGCCGAGTCCGACCGGATCGCGCCGCGCCGGATTGCCGATGCGCTCGAAGCGTTGGGCCACCCGTTGCAACCGCTCCGCGTCGGCGTCGAGAAACTCGGCGATCTTCGCCGGCGGGAGGCCGGCTCCGCGCAACTGTTCGATCCATCCCTGCAGTGACGTCAGCGGCGTGCCCATTTGGTGGGCCGCCTCGCGCGCCATCGCGACCCAGAGGCGGTCGCGTTGCGCCGTGGTCGCGTTGCGGTAGGCCACGACCGCCACGCTGACCATCACGACCAGCGTCAGCGCCTGCAGCAGTCCAAGCGTGAACAGCATCCGCGTCGCGGGCATCGGGCCGAAATGCAGCGCTCCGAAGCCGGGCGAGATGATCGGCGGATTGAGCGCATCGAGCTCGGCGGCGTAGCTGCGCACGCGCGGGTCGTCGAGCGGCGCCTCGAAGGGGAGGTTCGCGGCGAAGAGCACGCGACCGCTGCTGTCGGTCTGGATCAGTGGCAAGCCGAGATCGCGGACCCGGCCGCCGAGATCGAGCAGCGCGGCGGTCCCGCCATTCGGGTCCGGGTCGTTCAGCCCGCGGAAGACCACCGAGTAGAGCTGTGAGGTGGATTGAGCTTCGCCACGGAAGTGTCGCGCCACGAGGAACGAGACGCCGAGCGAGAGGCCGGCGAGCACGGCGACGAGCAGCACGGCCACGCCCGGGGCGAGCCGACTGAGTCGCCCCTTACGCGCGCGGGACGAGACGGTCGGTCCCGACATAGGGGACCAGCGCGGCCGGGAGCACCACCGAGCCATCGGCCTGCTGGCCGTTTTCGAGGAGCGCGATGATCGTGCGCGGGAACGCGACGCCCGAGGCGTTCAGCGTATGCACGAACTCGGGCTTCGCGCCCGGTGCGGGGCGGTAGCGAATGTTCGCGCGACGGGCCTGGAAGTCCTCGAACGTCGACGCACTGGACGCTTCCAGCCAATTGTCGACGCCGGGCGCCCAGACTTCGAGGTCGAAGGTGCACGCCGAGCCGAAGCCGGTGTCGCCTGCGGCGAGGGCGAGGACGCGGTACGGAATCTCGAGCCGCTGCAGCACCGCCTCGGCGTGCGTGGTCAGCAGCGCATGCTCGCGCGCGCTCTCCTCGGGCTTCACCAACCGGACCAACTCGACCTTGTCGAACTGGTGCACGCGGATCAGGCCGCGCGTGTCCTTGCCGTGCGCGCCGGCCTCACGCCGGAAGCAGGGCGTGTAGGCGGTCATCGCGATCGGCAGGTCGGCGGCGTCGAGGATCTCGTCGCGGTAGATGTTCGTCACCGGCACTTCGGCGGTCGGAATCAGGAAGAGATCATCGGCCGAGGCGTGATAGAGATCTTCCTCGAACTTCGGCAACTGCGCGGTGCCGGTCAGCGACGCCCGATTCACGAGGTACGGCGGCTGCACTTCCAGATAGCCGTGCTCGCGCGTGTGCAGGTCGAGCATGAACGAGGCGAGGCCGCGCACCAGGCGAGCGCCCATCCCGGTGAAGAGCGGGAAGCCCGAGCCAGTGAGCTTGGTACCGCGCGGCAGGTCGAACAGCCCGAGCGCAACGCCGAGGTCCCAGTGGGGCTTCGGGGCGAAGTCGAAGGTCCGCGGCGTGCCCCAGTGGCGCACCACCTGATTGGCTTCTGCACCGCCGCTCGGCACTTCCGCCAGCACGGTATTCGGGATGTTGAGCAGGTGGCCTTCGAGGAGTGCCTCGACGTCGCGCAGATCCGTCTCGAGGACGCGCACCGCGTCGCCGGAGGCCTTGAGCGTCGCGAGCAACTCGTCGGCCGGCTCCTTGGCACGCTTGCGGCGCGCAACCTCTTCGGTCTGGCTGTTGCGCTCGGCCTGGAGCCGCTCGACGCGCGTCACCACTTCGCGGCGCTTCGCGTCGAGGGCAATGACGCGATCCAGCTGCACCAGGGCGTCTTCGTCGAGGCGACGGGCGAGAGACGCCCGCACGCCGTCGGGGTCGTGTCGGAGGCGGCGAAGATCGAGCATCAGATCAATTCCGCGAGTAGCCGGGCTCGAGGTTGCGGTAGCCACAATTCACATTGGCCAGCACCTTGAGATCGACCGTCTTGAGCACGTCGTTGAACGCGAGGACCTGCAACTTGGCGTATTGGGGGACGCCGAGGTAGCAGGTGACGCGGGAGCGCCCGGCGATGACGTCGCCGACCGCGATCGGAATGGTGTCCGTCGAGAGCCAGCCACTCGTCGGCCCGGCCTTGAGGTCATCGAACGCGGTGGTGACCTTCTGCAGCCCTGGGTTGCTGCCCCCTCCGGTGCCGAGTCCGAGCGCCGCGAGCGGCAGCAGGACATTGCCCTTTCCGGGGATGATGTCGTAGGCAAAATCGAAGGCCGACGATTGGTCGGTCCGGATCGGACTGCCCACGGTGATCGAGTAGGCCGCCGGGGTGGTCAGCGCGGCGCCGTTGATGGCCCCGAGCGAGACGGTGTCGACGATGTTCGCGGTGGCCGCATCGCCGAGCTCTGTTTCACTGCAGGCGGCTGCGGCGACGAGCGCCAGAAGGAGCAAGGGACGAGGACTCATGGCAGAAGGTTAGACCGCTCGCGGGAGCGCGGCAACCCGCGATCATTGCTTGACTTCCGCGCCTCGGCGGCCCTAGCTTCGCGCCGTCCCTTCCCTTGCCGGAGCGCACCCGTGACGTCGCCCCTTCGATCGGTCCTGCAGGCCCTCGCCGAGCGTCCCGAAGTGGCCGGCGTGGTGGTGGTCAGCGACGAGGGCCTGGTGGTCGATTCGGTCCTTCCCGATGGGGTGGACCGGGAGGCCATTGCGGCGCTCGGTGCCACGGCGCTCCGGTCGTTGGTCGGCCTGGGGCACGCGGCCGGCGTCGGGATGCCCACGGAAGTCGTGGTGGATGCCGCAGGCGGGGCGCTGGTCCTGCTGCGGCTCTCGGGAAGCACCGCCTCGCTGGTGGTCCTCGCGGCCGACCAGGGAGACCTCGGGACCCTGTTGTACGAACTGCGGCGCCACGGCCCCGCGCTCGCTTCCCTGGCCTGAGGTCGACTATGCAATGGGCCGTCCTCCTCGCCGGCGGGTCCGGGACCCGGTTCTGGCCGCTCTCCTCCCCGGCCCGCCCGAAGCAGTTGCTGCCGCTGGCTGGCGTGCGCTCAACGGCCGAGGAAGCGATTGACCGGCTGACCGGGTTCATCCCGCCCGAACGGATCCTGGTGGTCACCGGTCGGTCGCTGGCGGCGGCGCTCCAGGCCAAGCTCCCGGTCCCGGTTGAGAACTACCTGATCGAGCCGCGGGCGGCGTCCACGGCCCCGGCGCTGGTCTGGGCGACGATCGAAGCCGCGCGGCGCGACCCCGACGCCGAAGTCATCTCGATGCACGCCGACTGGACCATCCGCGACCCCGCCGCCTTTGTGGCCAGTGCCGCCACGGCGCTCGAGACGGCGACGCGGCACGCCCGCCTGGTGACGGTCGGCGTGGTCCCCTCCCGGCCCGAGACCGGCTTCGGCTACATCGTGCCGGGGGCCCGGCTCGACAGTGCGGCGCGCGCAGTCGACCGCTTCCAGGAGAAGCCCGATGCCGCCACCGCCCTCGATCTGATGGCCAATGGCGCCCTCTGGAACAGTGGGCTCTTCGCCTGGCGTGCCGCCGACCTGCGCCGCGAGGTGATGCTGCACACCAACGAGATCGCCCCGTGGCTGCCCGCCCTCGACGCCGGCGATGTCGCCGGCTTCTTTGCCGGCGTGCGCGATGTCTCGATCGACGTCGGCGTCTTCGAGCGCTCCGCGGCGGTCGCGGTCGTGTCGGGCGACTTCGCGTGGGACGACATCGGCACCTGGGAGGCGATGGCCCGGGTCCGCCCGCGCGATCGCCAGGGGAACGTCGTGCATGGCCCCGTGACGCTCGTCGACTGCAGTGATTGCATCGTCTGGAATGATGGGCCGCCGATGGTCCTTTCGGGCGTGCGCGAGCTGGTGGTCGTGCACGCCAATCAGCGGACGCTGGTACTCGACCGCGCCCGCGCGCCGCAACTCAAGCAAACCCTCGACGCCCTCCCTGCCGAGGTGCGTGATCTGGAGTGACATGACGCTGTATCTGCTCGATCCGATCCAACCTGGCGCCGCGTGGGCGCCGTATGCCGGTGCACTTCCTCTTGGTGAACTCCGTGCGGGCGCCTGGCGACTGCACGAACGGTGGCGTCGCGCCCTCGGCGGACCGGTCGCCGGCCACATCGCGCCGCACGCCGCCGGCCCCCGCCCGACCGGGGCCATTCCGATCGTGGCCGCGACCGCCGTGACCGGCCCGGCGTGGGTCGTCGACAGCACCTTCTCTCCGAAGCTGCCGATGCGCGCGGTCGGTGGGGCGAAGCGTCTGCTGAGCGGCGGACGTGCCGTGGCGTGGCGCCTCGACGCTGGCGAGCAGTGGAGCGGACCGCACAACGACGGCGACGGGATCGTGATCGAGGGCCTGGTGCTGCGTGGCGCCTTCGATCTCATCACCGCGCTCGAGCAGCAGCTCTTCAACGATCTCCTCGGCAGCCTCGACGGGAAGAGCGATCCGATCCCCGACGGCGTGATCGTCTTCGGGAATCCGGGCGCCATCGCGCTGCGTGGTGCCGTGCTCGAACCCGGCGTGATCCTCGACGCGCGCAAGGGAGCGATCATCCTTGAGCGTGGCGTCGAAGTCCGCGCCGGGACCCGCATCGAGGGTCCCGCGCTGGTCGACCACGACACCTTCCTGCTCGGCGGTCAGCTGCGGCAGGTCAGCGTCGGCCCCCATTGCCGCATCCATGGCGAGATCAGCGCCACCGTCTTCCAGGGCTACGCGAACAAGAGCCACGACGGCTTCCTGGGCCACAGCGTGGTCGGCGAATGGGTCAACCTCGGTGCCGGCACGATCACGTCGAACCTGAAGAACACCTACGGACCGATTCGGCTCGACATCGGCGCGGAGCGGGTCGAAACCGGGCGCACGAATCTCGGTACGCTGTTTGGGACCATGCCAAGACGGCGATCGGGACGTTGATGCCGACGGGGGCGGTGGTGGGCACCGGTGCCAACCTCTTCGGACCGCCGCGGGCGCCGAAGTGGGTGCCGCCCTTTGCGTGGGGCGGCGACAGCGCCGAGAAGCTCGCGCTGGACGCGTTCATCGCGACGGCGGGGCGGATCCTGCCCCGCCGCCAGGTCGCCGTCGATGCCGCGATGGAGGCGTCACTCCGTGGGCTGCATGCGCGTCTCGCCCGCGACTGATCGGTCGGCGCCGTCCGGATCGTGACCGACCGGCCGCCGGTCGCCGAGCTGGTGGTCCTTGGCTCGGGCTCCAAGGGCAACGCCTTCGCCCTCGTGCACGACGGCGCCATCCTCCTGCTCGAGGCGGGCTACTCGCTGCGGGAGCTGGACCGGCGACTCGCCGACGCTGGCCTGGATGCGTCGGCGCTCGTCGGCGTGGCGATCACGCACGAGCATGGCGACCACGCCGCCAGTGCCACCAAGCTGGCGCGTCGCCACGACATCCCGTTGCTCGCCTCCTTCGGCACCTTCCACGCGCTCGCGCGGGGCGGTGACCCGTGCCACTACCTCCCGATCGGTTCGCGCGGCGTCGCGACGGTCGGGCCGTTCACGGTGGCGGCGTGTCCCACCTCGCACGATGCCGCGGAACCGGTCGCGCTGGCGGTCACGCTGCCGGACGGCACCTCGCTTGGCATGGCCACCGACCTCGGACGGCCGACGCAGGCGGTGCGGCTTTTCCTTCGTGAGCGGCACTGCCTGGTGCTGGAGTCGAATCACGACGAAGCGCTGCTGCGCGCCAGCGGCTACCCGGCCGTGGTGCAGGACCGGATCGCGGGGCCCAGTGGGCACCTCGGCAACCACGACGCGGCGCAGCTGCTGATCGAACTGCACCACGACGAACTCCACACCGTGGTGCTCGCGCACCTGAGCCAGCGCTGCAACAATCCCGAGACGGCGCGCGGAAGCGTCGAACCCCGCCTGCGAGAGGCGGGGTTCGTCGGGGAGTTGTGGCTGGCCGAGCAGGAGGGCCCGATGGCGCCGGTCGGCGTGCACGGCCCGGTGCAGCGCACCCTCTTCCGCTAGCGCCTCACCCTTCGGCCAGCAGCTGGGCGCGCAGTGCGGCCAGCGCCTCGGGTGACTCCGTCGCCGCCGGGAACTTCAGGGGCAAGGCTTCGAGGGTGCGAATCAGCACCTCGGAGATCAGCAGGCGCGCATTCTTCTTCCCGTCGGCCGGGATCGCATACCACGGTGCCTCGTCGGTCGTCGTCTCGGCGATCGTTTCGGCGTAGGCGTGCTGATACTCGTCCCAGTGTCCGCGCTCGCGCACGTCGCCCGCGGAGAACTTCCACTGCTTCTCGGGGTCGTCGATGCGCTCGAGGAAGCGCGTGCGCTGCTCCTCTTTCGAGAGGTGCAGGAAGAACTTCACGATCCGCGTGCCGTTGCGGACCAGGTGCTGTTCGAAGTGGCGGATCGAGCGGTAGCGCTGCGTCCAGATGTCGTCGGCGGAGCGGATCGTCTCCGGGAGCGGTTGGCGGGCCAGGATGTCGCTGTGCACGCGGACCACGAGGGTCTCCTCGTAGTACGAGCGATTGAAGAGGCCGATCCGACCGCGCTCCGGGAGGCGGCGCGCGGCACGCCAGAGAAAATCGTGATCGAGCTCCTCGACTGATGGCGCCTTGAACGAAAAGACCTGACAACCCTGCGGGTTCACGCCGCTCATCACGTGCTTGATGGCACCATCCTTCCCGGCGGCGTCCATCGCCTGGAAGATGACCAACAGGGCATGGCGATCATCGGCGTAGAGGAGATTCTGCAGGTGGCGCAGTCGCTTGGTGCGCGCCTCCAGGAGCTCCTCGTACTCGTCCTTGTCCGCATAGAGGTCGGCCACCTTCGTGGGCAGCGCGGCGAGGTCCAGCGGCTGGTCGGGACGGACGCGGAAGGCGTCGACGTCGAAGGTGGACTCACGCTTCGGCATGCAGCACCATGCTCAACCCGTCGACGGGCGCGAGGGCCTGTTCGATCACGACGCGCACGGCCGCCTGCTCCGCAGCCGGGACCGCGACGATCCGCTTGTGGCCGATCGTCGTTCCGCGGGCGAGCGCGGTCCACGCCCCGTTGGCTGCCTGCCCTTCAATCCGCCAGGCGGCGACATGCTGCCCCGCGGCGATCTGTTCCTGCAGCGTCACGAAGGCGACCCGCCGCGGCGACGCGAGTTCGACCCGAAGCTCGCCGGTGGCGCCGCTCATCGCGCTGAGCCGCGTGCGGCGACTGGTGGCGATCGGCGCGCCGAATCGCGAGTCGAGTGCGCGACGCATTCCTGCGAGGCGCGCCACGTCGACGTCGTGCAACAGCCCGTCGCGAGTCGGCGGGACGTTGAGCAGCAGCTTCGAGTTGCGACCGACCGACGTGACGTAGATGTCGACGAGGTTGTCGACGCTGCGCACCTTGGCGTCGTCGGCGGCGTGATAGAACCATCCCGGGCGGATCGAGGTGTCGGTCTCGCCCGGACGCCAGACGCTGCCGTTCGGGTCGCCCTGCTGGAGCATGCGGGTCACGCCCTCACCACTGACACCAGGCGCGGAGACGACACGCGGGTCCACCATCGACCAGTTGGTCTCCCCCGCAGTGCCCGCTTCGTTGCCGATCCAGCGGATGTCGGGGCCGGCGTCGGAGAAGATCACCGCCTGCGGCTGGAGGCGCTTCACCTCGCCCCAATAGCGCGGCCAGTCATAGATCTGCTTCTTGCCGTTCGGTCCCTCGCCATTGGCGCCGTCGAACCAGACTTCATCGACCCGACCGTAGCGCGTCAGCAGTTCGCGCAGCTGGGTGAGGTAGAAGTCGTGATAGCCGTCGGAGCCGTACACGGCGGCATTGCGGTCCCACGGGGAGAGGTAGAGACCCAGGCGCAGTCCGTCGGCGCGGCAGGCGTCGGCCACTTCGCGCACGACATCGCCCGAGCCGCCCCGAAACGGCGACGACTTCACGGAGTGCGCGGTGGTGGCTGTCGGCCAGAGGCAGAAGCCGTCGTGATGCTTGGCGGTGAGGATCACCATCTTGAAGCCGGCCGCCTTCGCGGTCCGCGTCCACTGCCGGGCGTCGAACGCGGTGGGGTTGAAGATCGATGGCGATTCCTTGCCATCGCCCCACTCGCGATCGGTGAAGGTGTTCACGCCGAAGTGCGCAAAGAGCGCGAGCTCGTCTCGATGCCACTGCAACTGATCGACGCTCGGCACCGGACGGACGGCGCCAGCCGGCCAGCGGAGGTGGCGCGCCACCAGCGCGGAGGCGCCCACGGCAAGGAAGTCGCGACGAGGGAGGAGGAACGAAGAGGACATCGGCGATCCGCAGGAGAAGGAGATCGTTGAAGGTAGCGCCAGCCGCGAGGTGGCGGGAAGGCGGGGACCGCACCACCTTTGGGGACTGCCCCACCACTTCCCGCGGAGTCGTTCATGATGGCTTGTCCCTCGCCCCGCCTGGCGGCGGCGCTGCTCCTCGTCCCGGCCCTCCTCCCGGCCCAGTCCGCGGGCCGCGCGTTCACCCCCGCGGACTGGTACTGCGTGACTCAGCTGAGTGCCCCGGCTCGCTCGCCGGATGGCAAGTCGGTGGCCTTCACGGTCACCACCGTCAACGAGGCGGGCAACAAGCGCCATAGCGAAGTGTGGCTGCAGTCGGTCAGCGGTGGCGCCGCTCGGCGGCTCACCTCGCCCGGGTACGAGAGCAGCGCGCCGCGCTGGTCGGAGGACGGCAAGACGCTGAACTTCACCTCGACACGGCCGGGTGGCCGCGGCACCAACTGGGCGCTGCGCGTCGACGAGGTGGGTGAGGCCTTTCAACCGAGCGCGACGCCAGCCGCCGCGGCGCCCGCCGGCAGCCAGCCGACGGACAAGCGATTCCGCATCACGTCGGGCGACAGCGCGAGTGGTGGCGCAGGTGGCGGGCGAGGCGGCGGTGGCCGGGGCGGCGGCGGTGGTGGTTTCCCTGGCGGCGTTCCGGGAGCCGCGCCCGCCACTGGTCCGTATGCGGCCATGGCACCGTTGGCGCGCCCGTCGGCGTCCGCCATCACCGCCCCGGTCGATCCGGCGCGTTTCGACGGCATGCACTTCACCGACAGTCGCTACAAGGCGAACGGCAACGGCTTCGTGGCCAGCACGGGCCGCGCCGGCGCGGGTGGTCCTGGTGGGGCACCGGCAGACACCGGCGCCGCGGCACGAGCCCGGCCGGCAGCGCAACTCTTCCTGCAGCGCCCAGGCGGCGAACGGATCCGCCTGACCAACGCGGCGTATTCGCACCGCACCCCCGTCGTCTCGCCGAACGGCGAGTGGATCGTCTTCTCGGCGGACGCCAAGCTGCGGGCGGACTCGGTCGTGACGCGCGAGCGCGACTCGCTGGCGAAGCTCCCGTTCTCGCGGAAGCGTGACGAGGCCGACCGCGATGCGACCGACCTCTTCATGCTCCCGGTGGCCGCCTGCGAGGCCCACACTGCGGCGTGCGTCCCGACGCGGATCGAGTACTTCGGCGATGAAGCCGGCGCCACCTGGTCGCCCGACTCGAAGCAGCTCGCGTTCAGCGGGCGGCGCGGCCGCTATCAGAGCCAGCGGCTGTATGTATTGGCAGCTGGCACCACCAAGCCGGTCGATGTGCTCGGCAGCTGGAAGTACGAACCCGGCAACTTCACCTGGTGGGGCGACGGCACGATCCGGATGGAGACGGAGGTCGGCGGCAGCAGCGGCCTCTATGCGGTGAATCCGGCCACGAAGGAGATCCGCACCATCCTCGGCGGACGGCGCCGGATCTCGGGCATCCAGTATGACTCGGCGCGGACCACGTTGACGTACATCAGCACCGACCACACGCACCCGACGGAGCTCTACACCGCGGACATCGAGGGCCGGAACGAGCGCAAGCTCACGACCTTCAACGACGCCCTCAACAAGGAGGTCGCCTGGTCCGAGGTGGAGTTCTTCACCTACCGCTCGGTGGACAACCTCGAGATCGAAGCCTGGTTGATGAAGCCGTACGGCTACCAGCCCGGCAAGAAGTACCCCGTGGTGCTGTACATCCACGGCGGCCCGCACTCGGCCTATGGCGACGGCTGGTTTGACGAGTTCCAGAATCTTGCCGGTGCCGGGATGTTCGTCCTCTTCACCAACCCGCGCGGCTCGACCGGCACCAACACCGCCTTCACCCACGCCTCGCGCGGCGACTGGGGCGGCAAGGATTATCAGGACATCATGAAGGCGGTCGACATCGTCTCGGTGCGCCCCGATGTTGACTCGATGCGGATGGGTGTCAGCGGCGGTTCCTACGGCGGCTTCATGACGGCCTGGATCACGACCAAGACCACGCGCTTCAAGGCCGCCGAGGCCGATCGGATGATCAGCGACTGGAACGCGTGGTGGGGCACCACTGACGTGCAGTCGCTGACCAACGACGAGTTCTTCGGCAAGCCGTGGGAGAATCAGGTGATGTACGACACGCTGTCACCGATTCGCTTCGTCAAGCGGGTGAAGACGCCGACGCTGATCGTGCAGTCCGAAGAGGATCACCGGACGCCGATGGCGACGGCCGACATGTGGTACATGGCGCTCAAGACGCTCAATGTCCCGGCCGAGTTCGTTCGCTACCCGCGCTCGAACCACGACCTGTCGCGGACCGGTGAACCGTGGCTGCTGGTCGATCGGCTCGGGCGGCTTCGGCAGTGGTTCGGCCACTGGCTGGCGGAGGGCGGCCCGCCGGTGGCGGCGGCCCCCAAGGCGGCCGCTCCCTGACGTGCGACGGGGCGCCACGCTCGCGCGTGGCGCCCCGTTTTCCCTGCGACCCTACTCCGGGCTCAGCCGCCAGCGTCGGGGTCGCCGGGAATCTTGACCCCGGCGGCGCGCGGCGTGGCCGGACCGACCTTCTTGAGCGTGACCGATTTGGTCAGGTCACCGCCCGAGAGGGTGATCGCCGTCGTCGACTGCTTCAGCTTGTAGATCTCCCACTCTCCACCCAGCGCGATCCAGATCTTGCCGTCCTTCACCCGCCAGCGGACCGTCTCCTTCCCCCAGCTCGCGCTGGAATCGGCGCGGATGATCACCTCGCGCGGACCGTTCTTGACGTCCGTCCCGGCGTCGACGCGCCAGGTCCCCGTGATGTCCGGGGCGGGCTTCTGGGCTGCCACCGAAGCGGGGGCCAAAGCGAGAACGGCAAGCGTGGCGACACGGATCAGCACGGGCAGACTCCTGAAGGTCGGGTGGTTCGACGACACTGAATGATACTCTGGGACCGGGGGTGGTACTCGGGTGCCCCGGCCGCGCTAGCTTTCAGACGGTTTTCCATTCTCCCCTCACACACCGACACCACCATGCCGCTCTCCCTGCTGCCCCGGCGCTGGTTCCTGGCCCTCGTCCTCTTGCTGCCCGTCGGTCCGGTTGTGGCACAGACCCCCGCCGCCACCCGGAAGTCGATCACCCCCGCCGACTACGCCCGGTTCGAGACCTTCGGCGGCGATGCGATCGCCCCCGATGGGAAGTGGTATGCGTACCGGCTGACGAAGCCCGACGCCGACGGCGAGCTGCACTACCGCCGCATCGATCAGGACGACACCGACCGGGTGGTGGCGCTGGGGATCTCGCCCGCGTTCAGCCGGGACAGCCGGTACCTCGCCTGGACGGTCGAGGCGTCCATCAAGGAGCGCGAAAAGCTGACGCGCGAGAAGAAGCCGATCCGTAACGGGCTTGCCGTCGTCACGCTCGCCACCGGGGCACAGCGGAACTATGAAGCCGTCCGCCTGTTCACCTTGGCCCCGAACGCGCGGTACGTCGCGATGCTCGGCTATGCGCCCACAGAGATCAAGGGCAAGGGCGCCACGCTCCGCGTCGTCGAGCTCGCCACCGGAACGGAAATGTCGTTCCAGGACGTCGGTGAGTATCGCTGGAGCGACGAGGGCAGCCTGCTCGCGATGACCATCACGACCGGGACGACGACGGCGAACGGCGTACAACTGTATGACCCAGCCTCGGGCCGCGTCCGTGCGCTGGAGCATTCCTCGTCGGGCTATCGGGTGCTCACCTTCCGCAAGGGATCCTCGGACCTGGTCTTCTTCCGATCCGTGGCGCCGGCGGGAACCGAGACGCCCGGTGAGTCGGTGATCGCCTGGCGCTCGCTGGCGACGACGCCGACGCGCGTGGTCCTCGACAGCACCAACGCGGCGCTCGGGAAGACGATCGATGTCGTGGACCAGACCGTCCCGCGATGGTCCCTCGACGGGCAGCGCGTGGTGATCAGCACGCGACCGCGGCCAGCCAAGGCCGACTCCGCGGCGAAGCCCGGCGCCACCACCGACTCCGCCTCCACGGTGCAGATCTGGCACACCGCCGACGTGCAGCTCTTCCCCGCCCAGCAGAGCCGGTTGGCGGCCGACGCGAAGCGCGGCCTGCCCGCCGTCTGGCACCTGCCGACCGGCACGCTGACACGCGTCGGCGTCGACCCGGTCGACACGCCCACCCTGCTGGAAGGGTGGCGCCACGCGGTCGAGAAGCCGGCTGCGAAGTACGCGTGGGGCACGATGTTCGGCCGACGCTACCACGACGTGATCGTGACCGACCTCGCCACCGGCCAGCGGACGACGGCGCTGGAGAAGGTGCGCTACAGCTATGAGAGCGGCGACGGGCGCTTCCTGCTCTGGTTCGACGGCAAGGACTTCTGGAGCCACGAACTCGCCACCGGACGGCGCACCAACCTCACCGCCGGGCTGGCCACGTCGTTCGCGAACACGGAGTCGGACTCGCCGACCGACCTCCCCCCGTCCTACGGCGTGGGTGGGTGGCTCACCGGCGATCGGGCGGTCCTCCTCTACGACCGATACGATGTCTGGCGCATCGCGCCGGACGGCAGCAACCGGGTGCGGTTGACCGACGGACAGGCGGACCGGATCATCCATCGCGTGCAGCGGATCGAGTTCGATGCCCCGACCATCGATGCGACCAAGCCGCTCTACGTCACGCTGCTCGGCGAACGCGACAAGCGGATGGGGTGGACGCGCCTGAGCCCGGGCGGCGCCGCGCAGCGATTGATCTACGTGGACAAGAGCCTCCGGCAATTCCGGAAGGCCGACAGCAGCGCAACGTTCCTCTATCGCGCCGAGGATCGCGCCGATTCGCCGGACGTTTTCGTCACCGGCAGCGACTTCACCTCGCCGCGCCAGATCACCCGTACCAACGCCTTCCTCGGCGAGTATGCCTGGACCCGGGAGGAACTGCTGTCGTTCACGAGCGAAGGGGGGCGGCCGCTGCAGGGGATCCTGCTCTACCCCGCCAACTATGACGCATCGAAGAAGTATCCGATGATCGTCTACACCTACGAGCGGCTCTCCGACGAACTGCACAGCTGGGTTTCGCCGAGCGAGCGCTCGTACTACAACCAGACGGCGTGGACGCTCGAGGGCTACTTCGTCCTGATGCCGGACATTGTCTTTACCGCGCGCGAGCCTGGCGTCAGCACGATCCAGTCAGTGCGCGCCGCCGTGAAGGCGGTGACCGATCGGGGGCTGGTCGATCCGAAGCGCGTTGGGCAGGTCGGCCACTCCTGGGGCGGGTACGAAGCGGCGTATCTCGGGACACATGGTGGCGACTTCCTGGCGACCACGATTGCGGGGGCGAGCATCACCGACCTCGTCTCGTTCATGGGGCAGATCCACTGGGCCAGCGGGACGGCGGAGTCGGACCACTTCGAGACCGGTCAGGCGCGCATGGAGGTGCCGTATTGGGAGGACCGTGCGGCCCACCAGCGAAACTCGGCGCTGGAGCGCGTCGACCAGATGACCATTCCCATGCTGATGGCACATGGCAACAAGGACGGGACGGTGGAGTTCTTCCAGGCGACGGAGTTCTTCAACTTTGCCCGCCGGGCCGGGAAGCAGGTCGTGTTGCTGGTCTACGACGGCGAGGACCACGGCTTCTCGAAGAAGGCCAACCAGATCGACTACCAACGCCGCATCCTGGAGTGGTTCGGCCACTGGTTGAAGGGCGATCCCGCCCCGGCTTGGATCACGGCGGGCATCAAGGCGGCCGATGCCGCCGCCGAGATCAAGCGGGTCGCGGAAAAGCGTGGCACTCCCTAAGGGCGGCGGGTCGGCGCGGGCCTTGACACGCGGGGGGGAAACCGTCTCCCCCATTGCCTAATGGTTCCTCCCCACTACAATACGCGCCATCTATGGACATCTTCGTCTCACGCCAGCCGCTCTTCGACCGGCAACGCCACGTCGTAGCCTACGACCTTCACTATCGCACCGGTCGCCTGCAAGCGGTCGGCGGGAATCCCGACGAGATCGCCCGGAAGATGGTCAACAACACGATGCTCGGCTTCGGGCTCGACACCCTGATCGGCGGGCTACCGGGAATTTTCCCGGGCTCCCGGCAGTTCCTGGTCGAGGACCAGTACCAGGTCCTTCCGGCCAAGCAGACCATCATCATGCTCCCCCGCAGCGTCCCGGGCGACCCGGACGTCGTGGAGGCGTGCCTGCGGGCCATCGCCGCCGGCTACCAGCTGGCCCTGGCGGCGTTCGACCCCGCCAATGGCCACGAGCGGCTGCTTCCCCACATGCGCTATGTGAAGGCCTCGTGGCTGGCCACGCCGGTCGAGCAACGCCAGGCGCTGCTGGCGCACGCCCCGCGGCACAATCTCCAGGTCGTCATGGAGCATGTCGGGGACTACGCCGCGTTCGGTGCCGCCACGATCGAGGGGGCCCACCTCTTTCAGGGCTCCTTCTTCTGCGAACCGGAGCTGCTGACCGAGAAGGACATCGCCGTCTCCGGCATCCGCATGGCGCAGTTGGTGGCCGAGGTGAACCGCCCCGAGCTCGACGTCGATGAGCTGGAGAAGCTGATCAAGAGTGAGGTCGCGCTGTCGTTGAAGTTGCTGCGCTACCTGAACAGCGCGGGGCTGGGATGGCGTCATGAAGTCACGACGATCGGTCAGGCCCTCCGCGTGCTTGGCCAGCGGCCGACGCGCAAGTGGGCCTCGCTCGTCGCGATGACGATGGCGGGCGACCACAAGCCGAAGGAGCTGATGCAGACCTCGTTGCTCCGCGCGCAGCTCTGCGAGGAGATCGGGGCGATGGTGCTGGGCGATTCCCGTCGCCCGGAGCTCTTCCTGGTCGGGTTGTTGTCGACACTCGATGCCCTGCTCGACCGTCCGATGCCGATCCTCCTCGAGCAGATGAAGCTCGGCAAGGAGCTCACCGCGACGCTGCTCGGCGATCCGACGCCGCTGCAGGCCTGCCTCGAGCTGACCATCGCCTATGACCAGGGCGACTGGAACAAGGTCGACACGCTGTGCGCGCAGCTTGGCCTGGACCCGACGATTCTTCCGGTGGCGTACCACCGCACCGTCTCGTGGGTCGGCGAGGTCATGCAGGCCGCCTAGTCGGTGCCGGACGAGGCTGTCATACACGAATCACCTCCGCGCCGACGTGGCCCGGAGGTGATTTTCGTTTCAACCTCGCCGGCTCAGCGGCTGAGGCTCTTCTCGCGGATCGCCTTGAACTCGGTGCCCGCCTTCCACGCTGGCCACTCGGTGCCATCGGCCACGCGGCGTCCCACGGCGTACAGCAGCCCGAGGTCGGCGATGGCCCCGCTCAGGTCCCACGCCGGATCGACTTCGTCGGCCGGCTTGTGATAGGCCCGCGCGGTGTAGTCATCGCGCTTCTCCTTCGAGTAGCCCTCGGGCTTGCCGATGTACTTCGTCCCGGGATCGAGGTAGAGCGCCGGCACGCCGCGCTTGGCGAACTCGAAATGGTCGGAGCGGTAGAAGAATCCTTTCGACGGCTCCGGATCGGGGGCGAGGGTGCGGCCCGCCGTGGTGGCCGCGTCGGCGAGGAGATCCTCGAGCGTGGTGCTCCCGCTGCCGACCACCACGAGATCGGTGGTCGGCCCCCAGGTGTTGAGCACGTCGATGTTGATGTTGGCGAGGGTCTTCTCGAGCGGATAGAGCGGGTTGTTGGCGTACCACTTGGAGCCGAGCAATCCCTGCTCCTCGCCAGTGACGGCGACGAAGAGGATCGACCGCTTCGCTCCGCCCCCAGCCTTGAAGGCACGCGCCAGCTCGAGTAGCGCGGCGGTGCAGGAGGCATTGTCGCGCGCGCCATTGTAGATGGAATCGCCGTCGACCACTTCACCGATACCGAAGTGATCCCAGTGCCCGGTGTACACGACGTATTCATCACGCAGCGTCGCGTCGGTCCCGGGCAACTTGGCGACGACGTTCGCCGAGCGGACGTCGCGGATCTCCTGGGTAATGCTGAAGGCTGCCGTGGCCGGGATGGGAACCGGCGCGAAGTCGCGCGTGACGGCGAGCGCCTTCAGGTGGGCAAAGTCTTGCCCGGCAGCGGCGAAGAGCGCCCGCGCGCTGGCTGAGGTGATCCACCCCTCGACGGCGACCCGCCCCGCGTTGCCGTCGGCACTCCGCGTGTCCATCCGTTCGCCGCTCCAGCCGCCGCGGACCACTTCCCAGGGATAGCCGGCGGGACCGTCCTCGTGCACCAGGAGCACCGCGGCGGCCCCCTTTTCGGTGGCGATCTCGTACTTGTAGGTCCATCGCCCGTAGTAGGTCATCGCGTCGCCGCGGAACAGCTTCGCGTCGAGTGCGCTGGAGTCGGCGGCATCGGGCACGGCGGGGTCATTCACCAGCATGACGACCGTCTTGCCGCGCACGTCCACGCCCTTGTAGTCGTCCCACCCGAATTCCGGCGCCACCACCCCGTAGCCGACGAAGACCACGTCGCTCGCCGCCACGTTGACGGCCGGTACGACGCGGCGCGAGACGGCGACGTAGTCATCGCGCCAGCGCATCGGGAAGGGCCGGCCGGACACGGTGATGGTCGCTTCCGGTGTGCCGCGGATCCCCACCATGTCGACCGACTGCACCCAGCTGCCGTCGGGATTGCCGGGCTCGAGGCCGGCGGCCTTGAACTGGGCGGTCAGGAAGGCGACGGTGCGCTCCTCCCCGAGGGTACCCGGCGCGCGGCCGAGCAGCGAGTCGTCTGCGAGGACGCGGATGTCGGCGAGCAGTCGCTCGGCCGAGAGATCCAGGGCGGGCTCGCCCTTGGGGGCGCAGGCCCCGAGCAGGGCGACCAGTGGCAGCAGACGACGCATGGGGACTCCAGTAGGCGGGGGAGGATGGCGCCGCAATTAATCACGGCGGTCGGTCCTGCGCCAAACACGCCCTGGTTGGCGTGCGCGCGGCCGGTCCTTGCGACGTCTACCAGCCGTTCACCCACGCCTCGATCGTGCCCCGCGTCCCTCGCCGCAGGACTGCCATGCTCTGGACCATCCTCGTCGCCGTCGGTAGCACCGCCCTCGTGGTGGTCGTGGCCATGAACTTCCTGACTTCCGAGAAGCAGCTCGAGCGGACCGTCGAGCACCGACATGGTGTGCGCGATCCGCAGTTCGAGCGGGAAATGTCCGCGGTGCTGGGTCCGACGATCGTGCCGGGCAATCAGGTCCAGCACCTGCGAAACGGCGACGAGATCTTTCCGGCGATGCTGGGCGCGATCGCAGTCGCTCGCGAAACGATCACCTTCGAGACCTTCATCTACTGGAGCGGGGAGATCGGCACGCGCTTCGCCGACGCCCTGGTGGAGCGGGCGCAGGCCGGCGTCGCGGTGCACGTGACCATCGACTGGGTCGGCAGCCAGCGGATGGACGCCGCCCTCCTGGCGCGCATGGAGAGCGCCGGTGTCCGCCTCCATCGCTACCGTCCACTCCACTGGTACAACCTGGGCCGGATGAACAACCGCACCCACCGGAAGTTGCTGGTGATCGATGGCCGGGTCGGCTTCACTGGCGGCGTCGGCATCGCGGACTGCTGGTCCGGCAACGCGGAGAGTCCCGAGCATTGGCGCGACAGTCACTACCGGGTCGAAGGGCCGGTGGTCGCACAGCTGCAGGCGGCGTACACCGACAACTGGATCAAGATGACGGGGGAGGTGCTGACCGGTGCGGCCTACTTCCCTGCCCTCGCTTCGGCCGGAGAGGTGCCTGCCCAGATGTTCCTGGCGTCACCCGCCGGCGGCGGCGAGAGCATGCACTTGATGTACCTGATGACGATCGCCGCCGCGGAACGGTCGATTGACCTCGCCGCCGCCTATTTCGTCCCCGACACCCTGCTGCTGCGGGCCTTCTTGGAAGCCCGTCGCCGGGGCGTGGCGATCCGGTTGCTTGTGCCGGGCCCGCACATCGATTCGGCGGCCGTGCGGACGTCGAGCAAGCGCGAATGGGGACCGCTGCTCGAGGCCGGCGTGCAGATCTGCGAGTACCAGCCGACGATGCTCCACACGAAGCTCTTCATCGTCGACCGCCACCTGGTGTCGGTCGGGTCCACCAACGCGGACCTGCGATCGTTCCAGCTCAACGACGAGGCGTCGCTGAACCTCTACCACGAGCCCTTCGCCGAGGCGATGACGGCGGTGTTCGAGGACGACCTGCAGCGCGCCGCCCCCTACACGCTGGCGATGTGGCAACATCGGCCATGGCGGGAGCGGCTGATGGAACTGGTGCTGCTGCCGTTCAAGTCGCAGCTCTGAGCGCGCGCCCGCGGGGGTGCGTGTGCCAACGGCCACCCCGAGGGGTGGCCGTTCGCACATCATTCGGAGAGATCGTAGGGGCGAGGCAGGCCTCGCCCTTACACTGCCTGCGTGGGTCGGAGGCGTAGGGGCGAGGCATGCCTCGCCCGTACGATATCCGCGTGGGTCGGAGGCTAGTACATCCCGCCCATGCCGCCGCCGCCACCACCGGCCGGCGCGGAGCCCTTCTCTTCCTTCCGCTCGACGATCACGCACTCGGTGGTCAGGAGCAGCGCGGCGATCGAGGCGGCGTTCTGCAACGCCGTCCGGGTCACCTTGGTCGGGTCGATGACGCCGGCCTTGACCAGGTCCTCGTACTCGTCCGTCGCGGCGTTGTAGCCAAACGCCTTCTCCTTCGACTCCTTGACGCGCGCCACGACGATCGACCCTTCGACGCCGGCATTCGCGGCGATCGCACGGATCGGCTCTTCGATGGCCCGGCGAATGATGTTCACGCCGATCTTCTCGTCGCCCTTGGCCTTGACGCCATCGAGCACCGACTGGGCGCGCAGCAGGGCGACACCGCCGCCCGGCACGATCCCTTCCTCGACGGCCGCGCGGGTCGCGTGGAGCGCGTCCTCGACACGGGCCTTCTTCTCCTTCATCTCGGTCTCGGTCGCGGCGCCGACATGGATCACGGCGACACCACCGGCCAGCTTCGCGAGGCGCTCCTGGAGCTTCTCCCGATCGTAGTCCGAGGTGCTCTTGTCGATCGCGGCACGGATCTCGGCGATGCGGCCCTGGATCGCGCCGTCTTCGCCCTTGCCGTCGATGATCGTGGTGTTGTCCTTGTCGATCACCACGCGCTTCGCCTGACCCAGCTCGTTCAGCGTCGCGTTCTCGAGCTTGAAGCCGACTTCCTCCGAGATCACCTGCCCGTTGGTCAGGATGGCGATGTCACGGAGCATCTCCTTGCGGCGATCGCCGAAGCCCGGCGCCTTGACGGCCGAGACCTTGAGCGTGCCACGGAGCTTGTTCACGACGATCGTGGCGAGGGCCTCGCCCTCGATGTCCTCGGCGATGATGAGGAGCGGCTTGCCCGTCTGCGCGACCTTCTCGAGCACCGGAAGGAGCTCCTTCATCGCGGAGATCTTCTTGTCGTGGATCAGGATGTACGGGGCGTCGAGCGACGCTTCCATCGCTTCCGGATCGGTCACGAAGTACGGCGAGAGGTAGCCGCGGTCGAACTGCATGCCGTCGACCGTCTCCAGCGTGGTCTCGAGGCCCTTCGCCTCCTCGACCGTGATGACGCCTTCCTTGCCGACCTTCTCCATCGCCTCGGCGATCAGCTTGCCGATCTCGGGATCGTTGTTCGCCGAGATGGTGCCGACCTGCGCGATGTCCTTCTTGCCGCTGGTCGGCACCGACATCGACTTCAACTCGGCGACGAGGGCCTCAACGGCCTTGTCGATGCCGCGCTTCAGTTCCATCGGGTTCGCACCGGCGGTGACGTTCTTCAGCCCTTCGCGGAAGATCGCCTGCGCCAGGACGGTCGCGGTGGTGGTGCCGTCGCCGGCGAGGTCGGAGGTCTTGGTCGCGACTTCCTTCACCATCTGCGCGCCCATGTTCTCGATCGGATCGGCCAGCTCGATCTCCTTCGCCACCGAGACGCCGTCCTTGGTGACGGTCGGCGAGCCGAACTTCTTGTCGATCACGACGTTCCGGCCCTTGGGGCCGAGGGTCACCTTCACCGCCTCGGCGAGGGCGTCGACGCCCTTCTTGAGCTTGGCGCGGGCGTCCACGTCGAACATCAATTCCTTTGCAGCCATTGCAGAATTCTCCCTTCGGTGTGAACGGTCAGCCGAGCTTCGCGAGGACGTCCGAGGCCTTGAGGATCATCACCTCGGCCCCGTCGATGGTGAACGGGGTGCCGCTGTACTTCCCGTACAGCACCGTGTCGCCGACCTTGAGGTCGACCGGCACGCGCTCGCCCTTCTCATAACGCCCCGGCCCGACGGCGATGATCTCGCCCTGGGTCGGCTTTTCCTTGGCCGTGTCGGGGATGTACAGCCCGCCACGCATCGTCTCCGCCTCTTCGGTCGGCTTGATCACCACTCGATCTTCGAGCGGGGTAATCGCAAGCTTGCTCTTCGCCATGTCCTGCACCTCCAACGTGAACGGATCTCGGTAAGTAACAGCAAGGCAACAACTTGGCACTCATGCATGCAGACTGCCAACAACCCGCGAAAGCTAGCGGCGAACCCGCCGCTGTCAACCGTGCGGAGAGGGTTGGCAATCGGCGTGCCTGAGTGCTAAGCCAGAATGGCAGACAGCGAGAGGTCGTAAGTCGTAAGTCGTAGGTCGTAGGTCCACCGAAGGCCGGCATCCCGATGCGGGGGCCGGCCTTCACGACTTACGACCTACGACTCACGACCTACGACTCCCGACCCCAACTACTCGACGATCCGCCGCACCCCCATCCACCGCTTCAGCCACCACCGTCCGTCGGGATCGTCCTCGGCCAGGCGCGAGAGCCGGACCCCCTTGGAGGCGGAATGGATGAAGCGCCCTTCCCCGACGTAGAGGCCGACGTGGGTGACCTGGTCGCCCTTCTCGGCGAAGGTCAGGATGTCGCCGGGGAGGAGAGCGTCGAGGTCGGTCCGGATGGCGATCCCCGCCTTGGCCTGCGAGGCCGGAGGTGCGCGGGATCCGCACGCCCTGGCTCTCGTAGGCGAAGTAGATCAGCCCGCTGCAGTCGAAGCCGCCGCTGCCGTCGCCGCTGCCACCCCAGACGTAGGGCTGACCCATCTCCTCGAGCGCGGTGGTGACCACGGCGCCAAGGAGGCGCGCCTTGAACTCGGGAATGCCGGCGGAGCGGAGCGCGTCCGCGGTGGCGCGCGGCACCCAGAGGCCGGCGGTCTCCGGACGGCGAGGGGCCACGGTCCGGCGGCGGTACCCGATGGTCACGCCGACCTCGAAGCCGTCCCGGCCGGGAATCGTGAGGTTCCGCCAGCGCCCTTCGGCGGCGACGCGGGCCTCGCCGATGTTGAGCAGGGTGAGACGGGCGCCGATGGAGCCGGAGGTCCAGACGCGCTTCTGGTCTGCCATCCCGAGGCCCACCGCGGCCCCGAGAAAGACGGAGGGCAGCGATCGGGAGGCGGCGAAGATGGTGACGTCGCCACCGACGCCGAGGAGTTCTCCGTCGCCCGGGCGCGCGCCGGGGAGCACCTGCCCCGAGAAATCGAGCCCGAGCGGGCCGATCAGGTCGTGCTGGACGGTCAGCCGCCAGGTGGCCTCGTCGGGGGAGCCGGCCAGCATCCGCCCCGCCGTGAGGAAGACTCCGTCCTGGGCGGCGAGTGGTGCCGCCGCGAGCGTGAGGCTCACGAGCAGGTGGCGAATCATGGCACTCCCGGCTGCTCGGCGGTCCCAAGCATGGCGTCGACTTCGGCCTCGAGCGGCACGCCCTCGGGCGTGACGGCGAGCGCCTCCTGGAGGACCGGAGAGCCCTTCAACAACCGAATCCAGAGCCAGAGCCCGACCGCCGCGGAGGTGAGCCCGGCGAGGGTCACCAGGGCCATGGCGACGGTCGTGGAAACGACCGGGGCGACCATCGCCATGATGGTCGCCCCAAGAAACGCGGCAAGAGTGAGCACCAGCGGCGTCAGCAGCCAGCCCGCCAAGCGGACCACCACGCGGACGACGCGGCGCATCATGGCCGTTCCGTCAGCGCTTCGAGGCGCCGAAGCCGCTGATCCAGGTGGCGAGCGTCAGCGCGGGCAGGACCGCGATGGCGAAGGTCGGCACGTTGAACGACGCCCCCGGGAAGTGGAGCGCCGCCGCGGCGGCCCCGCACAGCGCCGTCAACACCGCCACCAACCCGATGGCGCCGCCGATGGAGGAGGTCCCGTTCTTGTTCGCCTGATTCGCGAGGATCCACGCACCCATCCAGGAGAGGTAGCAGCCAACCATCCACCACGTCGGGTGGTACCACCAATTCGACCCGCCACCGATTTCATGCCACCGATTGGTGTAGGTCCCCAGCGGCTGCAGGACGGCCACATCGATCAGCATGAACGCCAGCGCCGCACCAAGTCCGATGCCCGCGGCCCCGGCAATCCCCTCGATCGTGCGGGGGCGCGTGCGTGTCGCCGGATAGATCATGGTGACGACGGTACCGATCGCGACCACCACACCGGTGAGGGCGTGATCGGCCGTGCCGGTGAGCGCCCTGTTGATGAGCGACACGGCGAAGACGCACACCGACTGCACCACGCCGAGGACGATCGAGGCGCGGACGATGTTCGAAACGTCGGTGGAGTCGCTGCTATGATCGAGCGAAACGGCGGTGGCCATCAATCAATCTCCGGGAGGGTGTCCAGACCGCGTCGAAAATAGCGGCGCTGGCAGGGCCGAGCCAAGGGGGACGACGTCACACCGCCCACGCCACCAGGACGGCGATGTCGGTCAGTGCCCACGCCGCGAGGGCGTGGTACATGCCGCGCTGGTGCTCCGTGGTGCTCCAACCCCGCCCCCTGAGATACCACGGACCGAGCACGACGATCCATGCGGCCCCCGCCAGCCCCAGGAGCCCCCAGCGGAGCCATCCCTCGCGTCCGCCCCACCCGGAGGCCCAGGCAGCCCCTGCGAGCATCCCGAAGGTGATCCCCACCCCGAGGAGCGCGACCACGAGTGACCGGCCGACGCCGAGCCGAAGGGCCAGCGTCCGATCGCCCCGTTCCCGGTCGACATCCATCTGGTAGAGCTGGGTAAGCGGATAGAACGCGGCGAAGAGCGCCCCGAAGGCGACGAAGATGATCGAGGCCGCCGGGGTCAGCGGACGGCCGGACAACGCCCATCCGGCATAGGGGGAGATGGTGCCGAAGCCGATCAGGTTGATGAGCCAGTCCACCCCACCCACTGCCTTCAAACGGATCGGCGGCACCGAGTAGAGGACGGACATGATCAGGCAGGCCAGGTAGGCCCACCGGAATCCCGTCGGGGCAGCCCAGGTGGCGAGGGCGCCGGCCAGCATGAGCGCCATCGCGACCACGGCGAGCCCGGCAGGGACCGGCGGCGGCTGCCGCAGATAGGCGACGTCGTCGTCGTCGCGATCGAAGGCGGAATTGAGGGCCAGGGTGCCGCCGTTGAGCGCGACGACCCAGGCCAGCAGGCCGATGGTCGCGAGGCGATCCGGCGCCGTGAAGCCGGTGGCGAGAAACCAGCCGAGGGCAGTGTGCGCCGCCATGATCGGCCACTCGGCCGGTCGCAGGTGCAGCACATACGGCAGCAGCGGTCCGAGCACCCGCCCGGCAACGCGCCGCGCCGGGGTGGCCGTCAGCGAGTCGCCGCCCGACATCGCGCGAGGCGCGGCCGCACTCACGCAAGCAGTCCGAGGGCATCGGCCGCGACCAGAATGCCGTGCAGCGTCAGGTCGGGTTCCACACGACCGATCGAGGTCGTGAGTGGCGCCACCAGCGCGGCCAGGCCGCCGGTCGCGATCACCTGCGGCGTCGCCGTCGTCGGCCACTCGGCCCGGATCCGCCGGATCATCCCGTCGACCGCATCCGCCGTTCCGAAGAGGACACCGCCGCGGATGTGTTCGTCGGTCCGCCGGCCAATCGCGCGAGTTGGCGGAACGAGCTCGGTGGCGGTCAACTTCGCCGCCTTCCGCACCAACTGCTCCGCCGAGGTGCGCAGCCCCGGCATGATCGACCCGCCGATGAAACGGCGATCGGCGGTGACACAGTCGAAGGTGGTGGCGGTGCCGAAATCGACGACGATGCTGTCACCGGGATGGCGGTCCAATGCGGCCAGGACGTTGGCGATGCGGTCCGGGCCGACGGCGAGCGGTTCATCGACGTCGAGGATCACGGGAAGATTGGCCCTCGCCTCGACCAGGCCGATGCGCGGCGTGTAGGTGGCGGCGATGGCGGTGACGAGCGGCGAGGTCACCGCCGGCGCCACCGAGGCGAGGCAGGCCGCGCTGACGTCGGCCGGACTGTGTCCGGTGCGTCGAAGACAGGCATCGAGTGCCATCGCCCACTCATCGGGTGTCCGGTCGGCGACAGTGGTCAGTCGCCACTGCCCGAGCAGGGTTCGACCACCGAAGAGGCCGACGGTGACTTCCGTGTTGCCGATATCGAGGGCAAGCAGCATGAATGGAATCTCGCGTCAGGCGGGATCGAGGACCAGCCCGGCGAGGACAGGACGGGCCTGCCCTCCCGGATCGCGGACCAGCAAGGAACCATCGGCGGCGATGCCGATCACCACCCCGGCGACCGGCGCGCGCGCGCGGCGGCCGGCCAGCGCGTCGCGCCGGAGGAAGGCCGCCAACTCCGGATCCGTCAGCGGACCGGCGTAACCCGACACCCGGGTCACCGCCGGGAGCACGCGTTCGAGCAACTCGTCCGGTTCGGCGCCTGGCACCCACTCGTCGCATCGGGCGGCCTGCCCACTCAGCGTCGCTGGCAGCGGATTGCAGACGTTCACGCCGACTCCGACGACGACCCAGCGGCACTCGGCGCCGGACCACGACGCCTCACAGAGGACGCCAGCCACTTTGCGACCCTCGGCCTGCAGATCGTTGGGCCATTTGACCTGCAGGGTCGGCATCGCGGGCCAGGTGGCCTCGATCGCCTCGGCGATGGCGAGCCCCACCCGAAGCGACAGGGCGGCGAAGGCGTCGGCCCGCGCTGGACGGGCGATGACGGAGAGCCACAGGCCGCCGCGCTGGGATTCCCAGGGGCGGCCGCGCGATCCCCGGCCCACATGCTGGCGCTCCGCGACGAAGGCCGAGCCGTGCGGCGCTCCGGCGAGCGCCGCGGCGTGGGCCAGTTCCATCGTGCTGTCGACGGAGGCAAGACGTGTCAGCATCGCCGACCGTTCACCCGCCGCGGCGCGCGAGGACGAACAGCAACCCCAGGCCGAAGACGATCCGATACCAGGCGAAGACCGTGAAGCTGTGCCGCTCGACGTAGCGGAGGAATCCGCGGATCACCACCAACGCCGAGACGAATGACACCACCAGTCCCACGGCGAACATCGGCGCGTCGGCCATCGTGAAGAGCTGCCAGCTCTTGGCGAGGTCGAGGGTCGCCGCGCCGATGATGGTCGGAATCGCCAGGAGGAACGAGAACTCGGTGGCCGCGGCGCGCGAGAGGCCGAAGGCGTAGCCGCCGAGGATGGTGGTCGCGGCGCGCGACGTGCCGGGGATGATCGCCAACACCTGGGCGAAGCCGATCCCCAGCGCCTGACGCGGCGTCACCTCGGCGAGCGTCGGCGCCGTCACCGTCGGCCGTCGCCATTCCAACAGCAACATCACGACGCCGCCCACGACGAGCGCCCACGCCACGACCGTCGTCGAGAAGAGATTCGCCTTGATCCAGTGGATGAGGAGCACTCCGGCCACCGCGGCCGGGATGAAGCCGAGGAGCAGCTTCCCCACCAGGTTGCGTTCCGGCCCGACGCGCATCATCCGTGTGACGAGGGAGAGCAAGGTGGCGCGATAGTGCCAGATGACGGCGAGGATGGCACCGACCTGGATCACGACTTCAAACGTGGCGGCCCGTTCGCCAGTGAAGTGCAACAGGTCACCGACGACAATGAGGTGCCCGGTCGAGGACACCGGCAGGAACTCGGTGATCCCCTCGACGAGGCCGAGGATCAGGGCGATCAGCAGCGGGCCGAGGGTCATCGACCCGCCAGCACGCGACCGTAGAGTGCCTCGTACTGCGGCACCACGATGTCCGACGAGAAGGTCGCGGCGCGGGCGAGGGCCGCCGCGCGAATCTTGGCGTAGCGCACCGGATCCTTGAGCAGCTCGATGGCGCGCCGGGCCATCGCCTCGACCGAGCCGGCCGGCTCGAGGATGCCGTCGACGCCATCGGTGATCACCTCGGGGAGGCCGCCAGTGCGTGCGGCCACGACCGGGGTGCCGCACGCCATCGCCTCGAGCGCGGCGAGGCCGAAGGACTCGGTCTGCGACGGCAGGAGAAAGAGGTCGGCGGCGGCCAGCAGCGGGGCGACGGTGTCGAGGCGCCCGAGGAACCGGACATCGGCGGCGACGCCGAGTTCGCGCGCCTCGTGCTCGGCGTCGGCGCGATCGGGGCCGTCACCCACCATGAGCAGCGTCGCCGGCATCGCCTTCCGCACCCGCGCGAAGATCCGCACCACGTCCTTGACCCGTTTCACTTCGCGGAAGTTGGAGACGTGCAGCAGCAGGCGTTCGTCGCCCGGTGCCAGCGAGTCGCGCGAGGCCGCGGCCTCGGGGCGGTACTCCAGCAGGTTGATGAAATTCGGGATGACATCGAGGTCGCAGGAGACGCAGCCGAACGCGCGGTAGGTCTCATCACGCAGAAACTCCGAGACCGCCGTGACGCGATCGGAACGCTCGATCGAGAACTTGGTGATGGCGTAGAACGACGCCTCCTGCCCCACCAGCGTGATGTCGGTGCCGTGGAGCGTGGTGATCACCTTGAGGTCACGTTCGCCGCGCAGCATCTCGCGCGCGAGGAACGCCGTGGTCGCATGCGGGATCGCGTAGTGGACGTGCAACAAGTCGAGATTTTCCTGCAACGCCACTTCATACTGCCGCGAGGCGAGCGCCAGCGTGTACGGGTAGTGCTCGAAGAGCGGATACCGACTCATCGCGGTGTCGACTTCGTGGAAATAGGCGCGCTCGACATAGCCGCGCAGCCGGAACGGCGAATCGTAGGTGATGAAGTGCACTTCATGACCGCGCCGGGCCAGGTCGAGGCCAAGTTCCGTCGCCACGGCGCCGGAACCGCCGTAGGTCGGATAGCAGGTGATGCCGATCTTCATGCGCTCTGCTGCTCCCACGCTGCCGCAATGGTCGCGGCGAGCTGCTCAGGGGGACGGGTGGCGTCCAGCACCAGGACGTCGCCGTGAAGTTGATGACGAAACCAGGTTTCCTGCCGCTTGGCGTACTGTCGCGTCGCGGTGGCAATCGACGAGACCAGGAGGTCGCGTGGCAGGCGGCCCTGCAGGACCGCCACGGCTTCCCGCACGCCAATGCCATCCATCCCGGGACCTTCGATCGGCGCGCCGTCGGCCAGCACCGCCGCGACCTCCTCGAGCAGGCCGCGCTCCAGCATCGCCGTCGTGCGCGCCAGGATTCGCTGATGCAGGAGGTGGCGGGGGGCGGTGAGCCGCACCGTCCACGGCGTCACGACGCCCTGCGCCTTCGCGGCGGCCTGCCACCACGACAGCGGTTGCCCGGTGAGGAGCGCGATCTCGATCGCCCGGGCCGCCCGATGCCGCCCCCCTTCCCCGCGATAGCCGCGATCGAGCCGTCCGGCCCAGCGCACCAGGGAGGCGTTGTCCATCCGGTCGATCGCCAGACCAAGTGCCTCGCGAGCGCGCGGATCGATCGACGGCTCGGCGAAGAGTCCGTCCACCAACGCCCGCACATACAGCCCGGTGCCGCCCACCACGACCGGGAGCTTGCCGGCGGCGCGGATCGTCTCGACGGCGGCGGCCGCGTCGAGCGCAAAGCGTCCTGCGCTGTACCGCTCCCCGGGCCGCACCACGTCGACCAGGTGATGCGGGACGCGATCGCGTTCCTTGCGGGTGGCCTTCGCCGTGGCGATGTCGAGACCCCGATAGATCTGTCGCGAATCGGCCGAGATCACTTCCATGGGCCAATGGGCGGCGAGCGCCAGGGCGATGGCGGTCTTGCCGACGCCCGTCGGGCCGACGAGAATCGGCGTCCTAGCGTCGCCCAAAGCGTCGCTCCAGTTCTTCGCGCGGCAGTTGCACGATCGTCGAGCGGCCGTGCACGTCGTGCGGTGGCAACTCGCAGGCGAACAGCCGCATGAGCAGCTCGCGCATCGAGCGATCGTCCAGCCGCTGCCCGGCCTTCACCGCGGCGCGGCAGGCGTAGGTGGCGGCAAAGCGCTCGAGGCGGTTGGCCCAGCCGCCAAAGCGTCCGCGGGCCAGGTCGGCCACCATCTCACGAAAGCAGGCCACCGCATCAAAGCGCGGATGCGGATTGGGCACGCCGTGCACGGCGACGGCACGGCCCCCGAACGGCTCCACCTCGAAGCCGATGCGGCGGAGCACGTCGTCGTGACTGGCGACCACATCGAGTTCCTCGTCGGTCAGCTCGATCGTGATCGGGAGCAGCAGTCGCTGCGATGGCATTCCGGTCCCCTGCAACTGATCCAGCACCTCTTCGTACAGGACGCGTTCGTGCGCCGAGTGCTGATCGACGATGACCAACCCCTCGGGCGACTCGTAGCAGAGATAGGTATCGGCCAACTGCAGCAACGGCGCCTGCCAGCCGATCGTCTCGGCGTGGTGCGGCGCCGCATCAACCGTGGCAGCGTCGCCGGTGAGCGGGGCGAACAGATCGGCGGGGAGCTCGTCGGCCAGGGGCACCCCCATTGGGCGCGGGGCCGGCAAGGCACCGGGCATCGGGGCCTCGCCGAGCTGCGCCGACGCCCCCAACGCCTGCAGGGCATCGCGCACCGCTTCCTCGACGGCGCGTTCGACGCCGATCCGGTCGCGAAAGCGCACCTCCAGCTTCGCCGGATGGACGTTGACGTCCACTTCGGCGGGATCGACGCCGATGTCGAGGAAGAGTGAGGGCCGATCGCCCGGATGGATCGCGGAGCGGTAGCCCGCCTCCGCCGCACGCACGAGGAAATGATCGCGGAAGGGTCGACCGTTGACGAAGAGCTGCGTGCGTCGGCCGGTGGGCTGCGCATCGGCGGGGCGCTGCGTGAACCCCTCGACGCGCACCCCGCCCACGGCGTAGCTGACCGGCAGGAGCGTCCGGGCCAATTCCGCGCCCCAGACCGCCGCCAGTCGTTCCTCGCGCGCTTGTGCGGCGGGGACGATCAACCGCGGCCGACCATCGAGCATCAATTCGAAGCCGACGTCGGGATGGGCCAGGGCCAGGGTCGCCACCGTATCCCAGACCGCCCGCGATTCACTCGCCGCGGAGCGGAGAAATTTCCGGCGCGCAGGGGTGTTGTAGAAGATCGTGCGGGCGGTCACGGTGGTGCCGCGCTGCCGGGGCTGCTCGCGCAGCTGGTCGACTCGACCGCCGTTGACCGTGACCTCCACCCCGTCGCCATCGGTGGTGGCGGTGTGCAGGGCGAATCGACTCACGGAGGCGATCGCCGGAATCGCCTCGCCACGGAAGCCGAAGGTGGCGATCCCGACGAGATCCTCGGGGGAACGGATTTTCGAGGTGGCATGACGATCGAGGGCAAGCAGCGCATCGTCGCGCGACATGCCGGTGCCGTCGTCGGCCACTTCGATCACGGTCTTGCCCCCATTCTCGACCGAGACGCGGACGTGCCGCGCCTCGGCGTCGAGGGCGTTCTCGACCAGTTCCTTCACCACCGACGCTGGGCGCTCCACCACCTCGCCGGCCGCGATCTGATTCGCGACGGCGTCAGGGAGGAGGGCGATGCGTCGCGTCGTGCCGATGCTCATCCCCTCAATCTAGCGTCGCGAGTGGCGCGATCGCCTCCTCGGGGAGCCAGCCACGCCCACCCTCCGGCGTCGCCACCAGTAGCCACTTCCCGTCACGCTTCTCCACCTCCACCAACGCCCAGGCCGAGGCCTGCGCGAGCGCCGGGGCCGCCGGATGCGGCGAGACACGCAGGGCGATCGCCTCGCGCACCAACGCGACGGGTGCCACTTCCCGACGCCAGCGGAAGAGAGCCAGGGCGCCACAGCTGAGCGACACGAGCAGGACGACGCGAGCCGCCCGGCGGCGTCGGCCAGATCTGCCGAGCAGCCACGAGACCGCTACGCCGAGCACGGCGAGGAGGACGCACTCGTCACGTGACACCGGGATCGTCGGCACGAGCCGCTGCATGCTGGCGGGCAGCGTGCTCGCATCGCGCCAGGCCTGTCGGGCCACCTTGTCGCGTGGGGCGAGCGAGAGGGCACGCCACCAGGCGGCCACCGCACCGACGTCATCGCCAGCCTGCCACCGGGCCGACCCAAGGTCGCGCCAGCTCCCGGCGGCCCGGGGCTCGGCAATGGTCTGCGCCTCGAAGCGCCGTGCTGCCCCGCGGAAGTCCCCCGCGCGGTAGCGACTGACCGGATCGGTGGCCTGCCCCACCAGCGGTGCCGCAGCGACGAAGCAAAGCACCAACAGCGTCGTCGCGCGCCGCAGCCTGCTGAGCACCGCGGAGACAGCAGCCGGGGGCTCCGGCGCGGCTCCCCCAACGGGCCCGTACCGTCGCCGCCCCGTGGCGGCGAGCCAGCGACGAATCTGCTCGGCCTCCGGGCGCGGCACGCCGCGATGGCGGAGTGCGGCGACGACACGATCCGAACTCGCCTCGATCGGCGTGCCGAGCAATCGATACAACTCCCGTTCCGGATCGCCGATCGGCTGGACGACGGCGATCGCAGCTCGAGGCCGGCGTCGCCGCCACCAGAGGGCCAGCAGCACGCCAGGCGTAACCAACGCGACCCACATCGCTGCCTTGGTGCGCACCACCTGCGTCGCCAGCGGAATTTCTTCCTCGCCGGTGACGGCGAGTGGCGTCCTATCGCCGGTCCGACCGGCGCTCGTGAAGACCGGCAGCGCGAACGCCGACGCCGCGACGACCCGCACACTGACGGTGCTGGGGTCGAACGTCGGGTACCGCACCGCCGGAAGCGTCACGACCCCTTCGCTGTCGGCAACGATGGTGAATCGGAACCGCTTCTCGCCGCCGCGATCGCCGGCGATGATCGTGGTCCGCTCTTCCGTCCGCTCCGGGTAGACGCGCAAACCGCTGGGCCAGGCGATGCTGGGCGTCGGCCAGAGCGTGACGTTGCCGGTCCCGTTGGCGACGAGTTCGACCTGTGCCGGCGTGCCGGCCCGCAATCCATCGGGGGGGCCGCGCCAGACGAGGCGAAGGTTCCGTGTCGTCGGCCCACCGGCGACCAGAGTGGCCACGGCGGCGGGAATCGGGCGCACCTGCAGCGTCGCGGTGCGCGAGGTGAGGCTCTTGCGCTCTTCCGGGGCGAAGTAGGACGCCGAGGCCGGCACCGCGTAGGAGAGCAGCGCCGGCGGGGAGACGATGCGCCCCGGGCCGAAGGGGAAGATCGTCTGATGCATCACGAAGAGATCGTAGACCTCGCCCCGCGCGCGGCGGGTCTCGACCAGGATCGGCAGGGACTGCGACTGCACACTCCACAGTCCGCTGAGTGACGGCCCTCGGAGGGTCGGCGGCCGGCGGAGCCGATCGCGCAGTTCGCGCGGAAACCACGCGGCCGTCACCAGTTCGACTTGCTCGCCCACCCACGCGGTGTCCTTCGAGAAGCGCACGGCGATCGACACGCCACCGGCCGCCGGTGGGCAGCGGAAAGCGGCCGAGCATGTCGCGCGCACGCGGCGAAAGCGCCGTGGTATCCTGCACGACGAGTGCGGCCAGGAGCGCGAGTGCGATCACCAGTCGGGTCCCAGCGGCGGTTGACCACGTCGCTGCCGCTTGGCCTGCGCCATGCGCGTCTCACGCTCGGCGCGCTCCATCGCGGAGAGCACCTGCTCGGCGTCGGCCTTGCTCATGCCGCCGGGCGTGGGCGGCGCCTGTTGCGGTTGCTGCGGCTTCGGCGGCGGCTTCTTGTAGTCGCCGCCACCCCCGCTCTGCGGCGGTGGCGGTGGCGGCATCAAGCGTCTCGCCAGCTCGTAGTTGAACTTCGCGTCGGCGTCTCCGGGTGCGAGCTGCAACGCGGACTGCAGCTGCCGGCTCGCCGCGACGAGCAGTGAGTCGCGTCCCTTCGTCTCGCGCCGCGCGCGCGTCAGGTACGCCGTCCCGAGGTTGTAGAGCGCGCGCCGCCGGAGATCGGGGTCAAGCGACAGCGACGCGCGCCGCAAGGCATCCTGCGCTGCCACCATGTCGCCCGCCACCAGCGCGGCCGTGCCGGCATTGAACCACGCCGAGTCGGTGCCGAGTTTTTTCGCCTCGGCGGCGAACGCCTCGCGCGCCTTGGCCGTGTCGCCTCGCTGCAGCAATTGGCCGCCGGCCGACGGTCGCTGGGCGCTCGCGGTGCCGATACCCACGGCGAGCAGCAACCCCACCAACGCCGCACTGCGTCGGGTCAACGTGTGCCCCAGGAGTCCCACCGCCGCGACCAGCGCGAAGAGCCAGGCGCGGGGGATGAGGTCGTCGGCGCTGCGGTCTTCCGCGGGCGCGCGGGCGAGTCGGTCGAGCACGCGACGGACCTCGCCCGACGGATCCGGGGCATCGGCCGGGACGACGATGCCCCGTGCGCCCGTCGCGGCCGCCTTCAGTAGATCATCACGGCGCACCGTGATCACCTCCTGTCCGTCGGCATCCTTGTGCCACGTCCCATCCGGATCGGGAATGCGCGCACCGGTCGAGCCCCCCACCGGCACCAGGACGAGGGTGATGCCGGCGCGCTGCAACGATTCCCCCACCGAGGTCAGTGCCTCGGCCCCCTCGAACGACTCGCCGTCGCTGAACACCACCACTGCCTTGTCGCCGCCCTGCGTCGCGGCCTTCAAGACGTCGGCGGCCTGACTGATGGCCGCGCCGAGCCCCGAGCCGCCTTCGCTGGCAACTTCCGGGTCGAGGGCATCCAGTTGGAGCGCGAGCGCACTCTGATCGAGCGTCAGGGGCGAGAGCAAGTAGCCGCGCGCTGCGAAGGCGACCAAGGCGAGTCGGTCCCCCTCGAGATCCTGCACCAGCCGCCGGGCGATCCCCACGGCGCGCGTCAGCCGATCGGGCTTCACGTCCTGCGCGAGCATCGATCGCGAGATGTCCATCACGACCACAACGTTGAGGGCGCGCGATTCGGTGGCCTGAGAGGCCCGTCCCCACCGCGGCCCCGCGAGCCCGAGCGCCGCCACCAGGGCGATCAGACCCAGCACCAACGTGGAGTGGCTCCCCATCGCGGCCGCCTGGCGGCCGAGTTGCGCCGACCATCCCGCGGCAGCGCGAAGCCGACGCCGCCGAGCCTGCCACGCCGCCGCCGCCACGAGCAGCACGACGAAGGGTACCACCACGAGCCACTTCGGCAGTTCGAACCTCACGGGACACGCACCGCGATGGTGCCACTCAACAGCAATTCGATCGCGAGGAAGGCGAGCCGAGGGCCAGAAACGGTCGAGTGCGCTCGTCACGTCGGGTGTAGCGGACCACGTCGACCGGCGTCCGCTCGAGCTGGTCGATCTGCTTGAAGATGCGGCCCAGCGAGGCGGCATCCTTGGCACGGAAGTATTGCCCCCCGGTTTCCTTGGCGATCTCGGTCAGCAGCACTTCGTCGATCTTGACCGGCAGCACTTCGTAGCGGAAACCATTCAGTCCGCGGCCGGTGGGAATCCGGGCCTCACCCTCGGTCCCGACGCCGACGGTGTAGACCTTGATGCCGAACGCCTGCGCCGTCTTCGCGGCGGTGCGCGGGTCGATGATGCCCCGATTGTTTTCGCCGTCGGTGAGGAGGAGGATGACCTTCTCCTCTCCCGGCAACTTGCGGAGCCGTGCGACCGCCGTCGCCAACCCGGAGCCGATGGCGGTGCCATCCTCGAGCAGTCCGACCTCGAGGTTGCCGATCGCCTGCTCCAGGGTGGCGTAGTCGACCGTCACCGGCACCTGGGTGAGCGCCTCACCGGCGAAGGTCACCAGGCCGATGCGATCGGCCGTGCGCCCGCGCACGAATGCCGTCGCCTGTCGCTTGGCGACTTCCAGCCGATTCGCCGGCGCAAAGTCCTCTGCCAGCATCGAACTGGAGACGTCGATCGCCAGCACGATGGCGAGTCCTTCGGCGTTGATGACGGTCCGGTCGCCGCGCCGATACGGACCGGCTGCCGCGATCACCAGGGCAACGCAGGCCAGCCCACGAAAAAGTGGCGGCAGCCAGAGTCGCCACTTGCCGCGCGCCGGCACCAGAAATGGGGCCAGATCGGAGACGACCGCGGCAGCGGGCCGCAGCCGAGTCCGTCGCCACCACCACCACGGCAGGGCGAGCAGCAGGAGGAGCACGAGCGGTCGGGTCACGCCGATCACTGGGCCCCTCCCGCGAGCAACATCATCCCCGACGCCGCCAAGGCGTGCAGGTCACCATCGGCCTCAGGGGCGTAGCGCAGGGTGGCCACCGCGGCACACCAGTCGGCCGCCTCGGGACGATCGCGCAGGGCCGCTTCCAGGTGCAGCACGGCGAGTCGACTCTCCCCGGCGGCGATCCATCCTGCCAGTCGCGCCGCGTCGACCGGCGGCACGGCGGGCGGCGCGATCGCCGGTGCCGCAGGGCCACGGCGACGACGATGCCACCACGCCAGAAGCCCGACCACGAGCAGCAGCGGGAGCGCAATGGCCCAGGGAAGAAACGTGCGATCGGCGCGTGCCACCCACGGGCGCGCCTGCTTTGGTGCCACCTGCGCCGCCGGCCGGCCAGTCGGCAGCACCGAGGCGATGTTGAGTGGCACGCGGGCATCGGGGAGCGTGTCGATCCCGCCATCGAGCCGCACGACAATGGCACCCGGAATGGTGAGGGTGTTCTGCCCGGGTGCCCACACGGTCACCCGATAGGCGATGCGCACCGAATCGCCTTCGCGCGTCACACTGGGTGGACCGAGCAGCGTCGCCATGGTCGTGTCCGTCGGCGCTTGGGGCTGGACCAGGGCGCCGGCGGGCACGGCGACCCGCTGCACGATCGTCGTGGTGTCGCCAACGGTGAGGCGACGAGGTTGCTGTCTCATCGCCGCCGTCCCTGACGGCCAAAGGCGGCGCGCAACACCGGCAGATACTCGCCATCCGTCCGGATCACGACCTCGCGCACGCCGGCCGCCGAGAGGGCCGCACTGCGGCGCATCCGCTGCCGCTGCGCCATCGCTTCCGCCCGCTTCCGCGTGGTGGCGTCGCCGCTGTCGAAGAGGACGGTGCCACCACGCTCGGCGCCGACGAGCTGCACCCAGCCACCGGTAGGCAGCGCCGTCTCGCGGGCATCGTCGAGTGCGATCGCCGTGACCTCATGACGCGCCGAGAGGCCCTTGAGTGGTGCTTCCCATCCCGGCGCCAGGAAGTCGGAGACGATCACGACCAGCGCCCGTCGACGGAGCAATGCCCCGGCGGCGCGGATCGCCCCCGCCAGATCGGTTTCGCCGGGTTGCGTCTCGAGGGCGAAGAGTCGCTGCACGATCGCGTAGGCGTGTCGCCGACCACGCCCCGGCGGGATGACCGGCCCGACGGTATCGCCGAAGGCGAGCAGGCCAACCCGATCCTGCTGCTGCGCGGCGACGAGCGCGAGCATCGCCGCGACCTCGACGGCCCGCGCCGACTTCGGCTCGGGATCGCCGACGGTGGTCGATGCCGACCGGTCGACGACGAGCAGCAGCGTGAGTTCACGCGTCTCGGTGTAGAGCTTGACGTAGGGGAGCCCGGTGCGGGCGAGGAGGTTCCAATCGAGATGGCGGACGTCGTCGCCCTCGGCGTACGGGCGCACATCGGTGAACTCCATCCCGGTCCCGCGGAACACGGAGCGCACCTCCCCGCCGAGGAGGGCCTCCGTCGCACGCCGGCCCCGGAGGGCGAGCGTGCGGACCTGCTTCAGCAGCGCGGGCGGGAGGAATCCGGCCACGTCACGGCACCGGCACCGCGGCGAGGACCTGTCGGATCACCGCGTCGGTATCCACGCCCTCGGCCTCGGCATCAAAGGTGAGGACGATGCGATGCCGCATCACGTCGGGAGCGAGCGCCTGGATATCCTCGGGCATCACGAAGTCGCGGCCGCGGAGGAAGGCATGGGCGCGCGCCGTCTGCGCCAGCGCAATCGAGGCGCGGGGTGACGCACCGTAGGCGATCATCGGCGCCAGTGCCCCAAGACCGATCGTCGCCGGCTCGCGCGTCGCGCGCACCAGATCGACGATGTAGTCCGCGAGCCGGGCGTCGAGATGAATGTCCTCGATGGCATGCCGCGCGGCCATCACCTGGGCCGGCTCGGCCAGGCGCTGCACGTCGATCGCCCCCGAGGCGCTCATCCGCATCAACACCTCGCGCTCCTCGGTCCGCGAGGGATAGCCGACGCGGATCTTGAGGAGGAAGCGGTCGAGCTGCGCTTCGGGGAGTGGGTAGGTCCCCTCGCTCTCGATCGGGTTCTGCGTCGCGAGCACGAGGAACGGCTCGGGGAGCGGATAGGAGTTGCCGCCGATGGTGACCTGGCGCTCCTGCATCGCCTCAAGGAGCGCCGACTGGACCTTCGCGGGGGCGCGGTTGATCTCGTCGGCCAGGACGATCTGCGCGAAGATCGGACCCTGGCGAACCGTGAACGCCGAGCGCTGTGCCTCGTAGATCATGGTGCCGACGACGTCCGCGGGGAGCAGGTCCGGCGTGAACTGGATTCGCGAGAATGACGAGTGGATCACGTCGGCGAGCGTGCGCACCGTCAGCGTCTTCGCGAGCCCGGGGACACCTTCGAGCAGCACGTGCCCGCCGGTCAGCAATCCGATCAGGAGCCGCTCGACCATCAGATCCTGCCCGACCACCCGCTTCCGCACTTCGGCCAGGACGGCCTGTACCGGAAAGGTCACTCAGTCCTCCTCAGGCGTCATGCCGATCGCGCGGTAGATCCCGCGCTCCTCCGCCGGCGTCAGCGGGCGCCACTCGCCGGGGGCGAGATCGCCGAGCCGGACCGGGCCGTAGGCCACGCGCGCCAGCCGGTCCACCTTGCCGCCCATCGCCTCGACCCAGCGGCGGACGATCCGGTTGCGGCCTTCGCTGAGCGTCACCTCAAGGACGCTGCGACCCTCCTTCCCTGCACGCACGCGGACGCGCGACGGCTGCACCACGCGCTGATCGACCGTGATGCGCTCGCTCGCCTTCTGCTCGAATTCGGCGGTGCCGAGGCCATGCACGAGGGCGATGTAGCTACGCGGCACCCGGTACTTCGGGTGCGTCAGCCGATGGACCGCGTCGCCGTCGGTCGTCAACAACAGCAACCCGGTCGTCGCGACGTCGAGTCGGCCGACATAGGTCATCCCCGCGCTGTCCGGCAGCAGGTCGAAGACGGTCTTGCGTCCCTGTTCGTCGTCGGCGGTGGTGACCACGCCGATCGGCTTGTGAAAGGCGATCCACCGTTTCACGGCGAGCGTGATCACGGTCCGACCCACGGTGACGCGATCCTTTCCCGGCGTGACCGAACTGCCGAGCGAGGCCGTCTTTCCGTTGACCTTCACCTTCCCGTCGGTGATGAGCACTTCGGCCTGGCGGCGCGAGGCGACGCCGGCCCGGGCCAGGTACCGCTGCAACCGCATCGGTTCCGTGCTCATCCCTCTTCCACGGACGCGAGGGCACCAGCCTCATCGGGGGATGGCTCGGCACGATGCGGCTGGAGGGCGATCGTCAGCTCCTCCGCGCGCGGGAGGTCGGCAAGGTCGTTCAAGCCGAGCAGCTCGAGGAAGAGCGGCGTGGTGCCGTACAGCAACGGCCGGCCGAGGCTCTCGCTGCGGCCGACGACCTCGATGAGCCCGCGCTCCTGCAGCGTGCGGAGCACGCCGCCGGCGTTGACGCCGCGAATCTCCTCGATCTCGGCGCGCCCGACCGGCTGGCGATAGGAGATCGTCGCGAGCGTTTCCAGCGTCGCCGCCGACAGCCGCGGCTGCCGCTGCATCGCCTGCGCGCGCTCGACGGCCGCGGCGAAGGTGGCGCGCGTCAGGATCTGGTAGCCGCCGGCGAGTTCGACCACCTCGATGCTGTGGCCATCGAAGTCGTAGTGTTCGCGCAGCTGGTCCAGCGCGGTGCGGACCTCGGCAGGCGAGGACTCCGGCTCCAGGCCCTCGAGTTCATCGAGGGTGAGGGGCCGGTTCGCCGCGAAGAGCGCGGCCTCAAGCAGTTGCGACAGCGGGTTCAGCGAGCTCACGGGCCACCACCAACGGTGCGAAGGGAAGATCCTGGCGGATGCGGAGCAGTCCGCGCTTGGCCAGTTCCAGGATTGCAAGCAAGGTGGACAGGACTTCCACGATGCTCGGCGTCGGGCCGAAGGCCCGGCGCCAGTCGAATTCCTCGTGCTCGGCGAGCAACGCCTCGATCCGGATCACCGCCGATTCGACGTCGAGCGGACGCGCGACGACGCTGTGCATCTGCGGCGACGGGATCTGCATGATGACGCGTTCGACCGCGACGAGGAGATCGAGCAGGTCGAGCGTGATCGGCAACGGCGGCAACGAGGCCGGCGGCGGCGGGATGAAGCCGCGCGAGAAGCGCAACGCGCGTCGCTCGGCCTGCCGCGCCATCCAGAGGGCGATCTCCTTGATCTGCTGATACTCGAGGAGCCGGCGCACCAGCTCGGCGCGCGGGTCCTCCCAGCCCTCTTCGTCGCCATGGCGCGGCAACAGCAGCTGCGCCTTCAGGCGGATCAGCCGGCCCGCCATCTCGAGGTAATCCGCCGCCTGATTCAACCCGAGGGCGTGGATCACCTTCAGGAACTGGTCGGCGATCCGGGCGACGGGGATGTCGGCAATGTCGATCTGCTCCTCGCGCACCAGGTGCAGGAGGAGGTCGAGCGGGCCGGTGAAGCCGTCGAGGTCGACGACGAAGCCCGTGTCCGGGGCCGCATCGTCAGCCAGCGAGCCGAGAGAGAGCGTCATCGCTGAAAGATGTTCCACCCCTCGCCGACGGCGAAGGGGACAGAATAGTGAAGCAGCTGATAGTAGCCCCACGACGCCGGCTGCATCAGGAATGTCAGTGCGCTGGGCAGCAGGAACAGAAAGCCGAAGAGGATCAGGAAGCCGAAGCGATCGAGTTGCCGGTAGCGCGCGCCGAGCGCGGGCGGGAGGGCATGATAGAAGATGCGCGATCCATCGAGCGGCGGAATCGGAATCAGGTTGAAGACCGCCAGCATCAGGTTGAGGCGCATTCCCCAGGAGAGCATCCGCTGGGCCGCATCGACGGTGGACGTTCCCGCCCCACCGAGGAGTTCGTGGATGGCGCCGAGCCCGATGAAGAGGAGGGCGCAGCCGATCGCGATCACGAAGTTGGTGACGACGCCGGCGCTCGAGACGATCAGGTCGCCGCGACGGTAGTTCCGGAAGTTCCGCGGGGTGATCGGCACCGGCCGCGCCCCGCCGAAGGTGAACTGCCCGGACGAGAGGATCCAGAGCCCGATCGGCATCAGGATCGTCATCACCGGGTCGATATGCGGGAGCGGATTGAAGGTCAGCCGCCCGAGCTTGTAGGCCGTGTCGTCGCCCTGGCGGAGCGCCGCCCAGCCGTGAGCCACCTCATGCGCCACCAGGGCGAAGAGGAGCATCGGAAGGGCAAGGAGCAGGTCACCGAGCAGGAGGCAATCCTTGGGGAGAAGAGGGCGTAAGGTAGCGCGGGACGGGGGGTTGGGTCAAAGCGGGGTTGGCTGCTCCCCTTGCCCGCCCGGGGTCGCTCGGCTATTCTGCTAGGCTAGCCGGGCGACCACTGTGCCCGGGATCCAGGAACCGAGTTGCCATTTTCAGGGGAAGCCCGTGCCGCGCATCAAGTCCGCCAAGAAGCGCATGCGTCAGACGAAGGTCCGCACCGCCGCGAACAAGACCCAGCGGAGCGCGTTGCGCACGGCGGTCAAGAAGGCCCGCGCCGCGACCACGCCGGCCGAAGCCGCCGAAGCGCTGAAGGGCGCCGAGTCCGCGCTCGACCGCGCCGGCCGGAAGAACCTGGTGCACCGGAACACCGCCGCCCGGACCAAGAGCCGGCTGGCCAAGGCCGCGAACAAGGTCGCCAAGGCCTAGTCCGCTCCGCCCTGGTACTGCAAACCCCCGCCCGGCATCGCGCCTGGCGGGGGTTCGTCTTTGGGCCCCTATCCGATCGGGCCGGACCGACACCACCCGACCATCGAGTTCCGACCCCCCGATCCGCTGCCGCCCTGACAGCGTCGGGGACCAAACCCGCCATCGGTTGACGAACCAGATCCCTCCCGGCTCGCGGCCGAAGTCGAGCACCCCGCCAATGCCGCCGGGCGTGACGCCCGCGAGGGCCGCGGGGAGGTACGCGAACCGGAATCGGAGCTGGCGCGGCGCCAAGTCAGCCGCGTTCACCACGAGTTCCCCCGCGATGTCCCCCACCTGGGAGCGCCGTCGCGGCGCGAAGCGGAGGATCAGGGAATCGGCCGACGCCGCGGGCCGGTCCAGGGAGAAGCAGTGGGTCTCCAGGAACCATGGCGAGAAGAGCACGGTGGGGTCGGGGCCGTACAGGGTCCAACTCCCCTGTCCGTTCTCCCAGCGCTCCACTGCGAAGCCGAGGCGCTTCAGCGAGTCGACGGAGAGACTGTGCACGGGCCAGCTGGTAATCGGCCGGTGCAGCGTATCGGCGATCGTGTCCAGCGTTCGCGAGGGGTTGGCACGACGCTGCCGCGCCGTGACACCACGCATCGTGCGCTCGATGACCTGCGTCTCGAAGGTGATTTCGCCGTGCGCGACCGCCTGCTCGACCACCGTCAGCGCGCCGCCGAAGGCCGTGAGGAGCTCGCCGAAGTCGGCGCGATCCGTGCCGGCATTTACACAACTCGCGCCGGCGAACTTGACCACATCCGGCAACGTGAAGAGCTGTCGCTCGAGCGACAGGTCGGGGAGGGTGCGAACGGCGAGCTCGACGTCGACCGCCTCGCGACTCCCCGGCCGGAAACCGATGGCGCGCATCGTCAGCCGATAGCGTCCGCCGGTGGAGAGGGGCACGAGGAAACCGCCGGTCGCCGACGTGACGACCCGCTTGGTGAGATAGCCATCAGCGTCGCGGACCTCGACGATCGCACCGGACACCGGGCGGCCGTTTCCTGCCTCGACGACCTTCCCGCGAATCGCCTGTGCCGGCAAGCCGATCGCGGCGCCCACCAGGAGGGCGCCGAGCAGGGCGAGCCGGCGGCGAGTCGTCACCCCACGTTCAGTTCCGCACCACACTTCTAGCAGTACCACTCGGCGGCCGTGTTCATCGCGCCGCATTCGCTGCAGCGCAGGGTCCGCCCCGACGTGACCACCGTCGGCTCGGGTGGCGGGCCAGAGACCACGATGTCCTCGTCGAACATCGGTCGAGGCGACACGGCGGGGGCGGGGGTCGGCGTCGGGACAGTTCGCGCCGGCTCGGCCACAGGGGTGAAGCGCGCCGGGATCTCGGCCGGCATGCCGAACGACGGGATGACCCGTTCCTGCTCCGGCGGCATCCCGGTGCCCGGCCGGAAGGAGAGCGGACCGCGGTCTGAGGCGACCGGCGCCTCCGGCACGACATCCTCATCGACCAACTCGACGGCTTCCTCGGTCAACTCACCCGGATCGTCGAAGATCGCCAGCAACTGCTCGTCGATGTGATCATCAACCAATTCGACCTCGTCGAGGTCGACGGCCTCCTGCACCACCTCCGCCGGGCTAGGGGCGGCGGCGCGCACCGGCTCGACCCCCATCGACGTCGCCGACGCGGTGACGCCACTCGTCTCGACCGGGCGGGCGGGCGCAATGATCAGCGAGAGCACCTCTTCCAGCCTGCCCGCCCGTTCGGCGACCACGTCGAGCGCCTGTTCATGCCGGGCGACATCGGCGGCATGCCGATTCCGCTCCGTCTCGAAGAAGCTCTGGTCGTACTCCCCGACGAGATGGCGCAGCTGCGCCTCCGCCAGCGCCTCGTTGGCCGCGTTGGCGCGGTCCGCATGCGACTCCTGCTCGGCCCGGTCTTCCGCGAGCTTCGCGGCGATGGCGTCGCCGTGACCCTGCAGGCGCTCGATGACGCCGTTCAACCGACCCTGGTAGTCCTGGCGCACGCGATCCCGCACGGCAGGGGGAACGCTGGAGCCCGCCGCGTCGATTCGCGCGAGCCACCCCGTGACGGCATCGCGCTCGGCGAGGAGCACTTCAACATCGGCAAGGTTTGGCTGCTTCATCATGGGACGCCGGGGGTTGCAGGTGATTCGTGAAAACTAGTGCTGGCCCGGGATTCCGGAAACGGGACGCTCGGTGGAAGTATCGACCGCTGCCGGCCGACCGCGAGGTCGTCCGGGCCGGCGGGCGACGGCATCACTGCCCCGTGAACACCACTCGGCCACCGACCACGGTCCGCTTGACCACCCCGGGCATCGTCTCGCCTGCCCAGGGTGTGTTGCGCGACCGCGAGCGGATACGGGCCGGGTCGACGACCCAGCTTGCGGTCGGGTCGAAGGCGACGATGTCGGCGACGCCACCGATGCGCAGGGTGCCCCCGGGCAGATGCCAGAGGCGCGCGGGGGCACAGCTCATCCGCTCGATCAACGTCCCCAGCGAGAGCACGCCACCGTTGACCAGTTCCCGGAGGCCAAGCGAGAGCGCCGTCTCGAGGCCGATGATCCCATTGGGCGCATCATCGAACTCGCGCTCCTTGGCATCATAGGTGTGCGGCGCGTGGTCGGTCGCGATGCAGTCGATCGTGCCATCGGCGAGTGCGGCCCGGATGGCGGCGCGATCGGCGTCCTCGCGGAGCGGCGGGTTCATCTTCGCGTTGGTGTCATAGTCGCCGACGCGCTCGTGGGTCAGCGTGTAATGATGCGGCGCCGCCTCGGCGGTGACCGACAGCCCCTGCTCCTTGGCGCGACGAATGAGGTCGACCGAACCGCGCGTGCTCATGTGACAGAGGTGGACGTGCCCCCCCGTCAGCGCCGCGAGGATGCAGTCGCGCGCCACGTGGATTTCCTCGGCGGCCGCGGGGATTCCCTTGAGGCCGAGCCGAGTGGAGATGATCCCCTCGTGCATCGCGCCGCCGTGCGCCAACGGCGTGTCCTCGCAGTGATCGGCCACCGGAATGCCGAAGGTGCGCGCGTACTCGAGTGCGGTGCGCATCAACTGCGACGACATCACCGGATGTCCGTCGTCACTCACGGCGACGGCGCCGGCGGCGACCATCTCGCCGAATTCGGCGAGCCGCTCGCCCTTCTGCCCGACGGAGATGCAGCCGATCGGAAAGACTCGCGCGAGCCCAGCGGCCTCGCCGCGCGACTTCACGAAGCCGACGGCCGACTGGTTGTCGATCACCGGATCGGTGTTGGGCATGGCGCAGATGCCGGTGAAGCCACCGGCCACCGCGCTGGCGGCACCGGTCGCGATCGTCTCGCGATCCTCCTGCCCCGGTTCGCGCAGGTGCACGTGGACATCGATCAGCCCGGGGGCGATGACCCACCCGCCGGCCTCGACGACCTGGGCACCATCGGGCGACCCGATGTCGCGTCCGATGGCGGCGATGCGCCCATCGACGACGAGCAGATGGGTGACCTCATCGAGGCCCTGGGACGGATCCACGACGCGACCGCCGCGGAAGAGAATCGGAGCGGTCATGCGGCCTCGCCCCCGCCGGCGCCCCAATCAGGGGAGCCACCGGCGAGCAGGTAGAGCACGGCCATCCGGACGGCGACGCCGTTGGTGACCTGCGGAAGGATGACGGAGTGGGCGCCGTCGGCAACGTCGGAGTCGATCTCGACGCCGCGATTCATCGGGCCCGGATGAAGGATCAGCAGGTCCTTCGGCGCGCGCGCGAGCTTCTCGCTGGTGACGCCGAAGACCCGGTTGTATTCGCGGAGCGAGGGAATGAAGCCGGAGGTCATCCGTTCCAGCTGCAGGCGCAGGACGTTGAGCGCGTCGGCCCACTCGATCGCTTCCTCGATGCGCCGGAAGACGCGGACGCCAAGCGCCTCCACATCGCGCGGGAGGAGCGTGGCTGGCCCGCAGACCGCGACCTCGGCGCCGAGGCGCGTGAGACCCCAGATGTTGCTGCGCGCCACCCGCGAATGCAGGACGTCGCCGACGATGCAGACCTTGAGGCCATCGATGCGACCAAAGCGATCCCGCAAGGTGAGCAGGTCGAGCAGTCCCTGCGTCGGATGCTCGTGCATGCCGTCGCCGGCGTTGATCACGTTGGAGCGGATGCGGTCGCCGAGGAACTTCGCGGCGCCGGATGCACTGTGACGGATGACGACCATATCGATCCGCATCGCCTCGAGGTTGCGCGCGGTGTCGACCAGCGTCTCGCCCTTGGAGACCGAGGAGCCCGACGCGGCGACGTTCACGGTGTCAGCCGAGAGGCGCTTCTCGGCGAACTCGAACGAAATGCGCGTCCGCGTCGACGCCTCGAAGAAGAGGTTGACGATGGTCTTGCCGCGCAGCGCCGGCACCTTCTTGATCTGCCGTTCCGACACTTCCTTGAACGGCTCGGCGGTGTCGAGGATGGCGGTGATCTGCTCACGCGTCAGATGTTCGAGCCCGACGAGGTCCTTCCCCAGCAGCGAGGTCGTCATGCCGACCCTCCGCGCACGAGCTCGACCCCGTCGCTGCCGTCCCGCTCCTGCACCGAGACCTTCACATGGTCCTGTGCGGTCGTCGTGACCGTGACACCGACGACGTCGGCGGCGATCGGCAACTCGCGCCCGCCGCGATCGACCAGCACCGCGAGCAGGATGCGCCTGGGCCGACCGAAGTCGGCGATCTCGTCGAGGGCCGCCCGGATGGTGCGGCCGGTGTAGAGCACATCGTCGACGATCACGACGGTGGCGCCGTCGATGGCCTGCGGCAGCCGCGTCTCGTGCACCACCGGGCGCTGCCCGATCGCCTGCAGGTCGTCACGATAGAGGGTGATGCCGAGCGACCCGCGGAGCAGCGGACGATGGAGCTGGGCTTCGAGGAGGGGGGCGAGGCGCTCGGCGAGTTCGACGCCACGGCGCTGGATGCCGATGAGAGCGACGCTCGGGGCGTCGGCGGTCCGTTCGACCAGTTCCGAGGCCATCCGCGCAAGCGCACGTCCCATGGCCGGGGCGTCGAGGAGGCGAGTGGTTGTGGGCATCGGAAACGGAATCTAATGCGAGGGGATGGCAGCGAGAAACGCGGCGGACACCCGGCCTGCATTCACCCGCGGGTGGCGACGCCGCGCAACTGGCGTTCGTGGAGCCGCGAGAGCGTCAACTGCGCCAGGATGGCACCCACCAGCGCGAGGAACATGTCCCACTGCGTGTCCCAGGGATCGCCCTGCGTGCCGAGGAATTCGTCGGCCCCCTGCCCCAGTGCCAAGGCGGCCCACCATTCCACCAACTCGTAGCACGCCGAGAGCGCCAGGCAGGTGGCAACGACCAGGAAGGCGAGCCAGCGCCCGGCGGGGAGCGGGATCCGTCGCCGGAAGATTTCCCGGGCCGCCATCGCGGGGATGAAGCCCTGCGCCAGGTGGCCGAGCCGATCATACGGATTCCGCTGCCAGCCGAGGAGTTCCTGCGCCCAGAACCCGACGGGGACACGCGCGTAACTCCAGTGCCCGCCGACGATCAGGATCAGGGCATGGATCAGGATGAGGCGATAGAGCAGTGGCGTCAGTGGAAAGCGGCTGGCCGTGACGAGCAGCAGCGGGACGACGAGCAGAATCGGGAAGATTTCCAACCACCACGTGGTCCGATCGAATGGCGCGATGCCCGAAAGCACCAATGCGATGGCCCCCACGGCGAGCAGAAGCAGCCCCTCGCGGCGGCCGATCGTGCTGATCTGGTCAGGCATCGACCGCGCGTTCCAATGCGGCGAGTTCTCCGGCGCGGGCTGCCGGCATCCAGGCATGCATGCCGATGGCGATCAGCCCGGCCTCGGCGAAGAGCCGCCGATAGGTACTGGCGCGTCGCGGCTGGAAACCGTGATGGTCGCCTTCGCTGGCGTCATCGCGCGTGAAGGTCGGCAGGAACGCCACGCCACCAATCAGCGGCACCATCGCCGCGAGGGCGCGCCGCAAGACCGGTGTCGGGAGATAGTGGAGGACGTCGGCCGCGACGACGAGGTCGAACGGGCCGTCGAGTCCAAGCTCGTCGAGCGTCTCAATCGAGCCGAGCCGGAGGTTCCGGCGACGGCCATATCGTGCGACCGCCCACGCGCTGCTGTCGACGCCAGCGTAGCGCGCATGCGGCCGGAGGCGGTGCAGGAGCGGTTGCCACCGCCCCTCCCCCGCCCCCGCATCGAGCACCGACCGAATCGGTCGGCAGAGCAACTGTTCGGTGACCGCCACCGCGAAGGTCACCTGACGAACCAGGTCGGCCCGTGACCCAACGCTGTGCGCGGGGTCACGGTACCACCGATCGAAGTACGCCTGGTCGTAGCGCTTCGGCACGACTACTTGCGCCGACCGCCACCACCCTCGTCGTGATCATCGTCGTCCTGTCCCTGCAGCTGGAACGGGTTGCCGCTGAACATGCTGGCACTGCGCTCCACGCGAAGCACCTGCTTGGAGACGGTCCCACCGACGCGGACGATCACGAGATAGTCGCCCGGCTGTGCGGCGCCGCCGCGGCCACCGAAGCCGCCGCCGCCGCCACCGCCGACGCCTGGCGCGGCACCTGGGAGGGTGACCAGACCGGCCACCGTGCGGGCGAGGGCACCGTCGGCCCCGGCCGCCTGCGCCAGCAGACCGGCGGCACCACCTGCGCCACCGCCGCCGCCACCACCACCACCGCCGCCGCCACCGCCGCCCTCACCCGGGCGCTCGACCCAGGCCGGCGCCCCACCACCGCCCGCGCCGCCGCGGCCACCACCGCCGCCGGGGGCGCCACCGCCGCCCCTGCCCGCGCCCACCGGCACCGGGAATTGCCCCGGCCGGATTCTCGACCAGCTTGCGCACCCGCGCGAGGGCGGCCGTGTCTGTCCCTGCCTTCTTCAGCGAATCGAAGACGGTATTCCGGCGCTTGATCGTCAGCAGCGAGTCCCGACGCTGTGACGGCGTCTGCGCCCGCGGCGCCGCCGGCGGCGGCGTGACCTGGAAGCCCCAGTTGACGCGGTGCAGTCCGGCGGCGCCAGGCCCGGTGAGGCGGCTGACCGTGTCGCCCGCCGCGTTCACGATGAGAATCGCCGCCGACGAGGCCGCCGCCGACGCGGACACGCGGTAGGTGATCTCGGCACCGTAGGCGGGGGAGTTGGCGCGGAAGATCGCCTGCCCGGTCGACTCGCCGTTCAGCGGGGCCTGGGTGTACTGCACCGCCGTCTTCGGCTTGAATTGCGCAACGGCCAACGCCACCACGCTATCGCTCATCTGCGGGATCGGGGTGACATCGACGATCCAGATGGAGCGGCCGTGGGTGCCGGCGATCAGTTCGCGGTCCCGCGGATGGATCTTGAGATCATGCACCGGCACGGTGGGCAGGCCGTTCATGAACTTCTGCCACGACCCGCCCTTGTTCAGCGACAGGTACGCCCCGACGTCCGTGCCGACATACAGCACGTTCGGATTGGCCGGGTCCTCGCGCACGACGTGCGCGAAGTCGACCCCACCGGTCGGCAGGTTCGCCACGATCGACTTGAAGGTCTTGCCGTAGTCGCGGGTCATGTAGACGTACGGCGTGAAGTCGCCCGTGCGGTGCCCGTCGAAGGTGATGTACATCGTGTTGGTGTCGGCATACGACGGTTCGATGCGCGAGACGTAGGTCCCGGCCGGCACGCCCGGGAAGCGGCCCGTGAGCTCTTCCCACGAGGCGCCGTCGTTCCGCGTGAGCCAGACTCGGCCGTCATCGGTGCCGGCGTACAGCAGCCCCGGCCGCACATACGACTCGGCCAGCGAGACGATCGTCCCGAACGTCTCGGCGCCGGTGGCGTCGGTCGTGATGCCGCCGGTCGTCCGCGTCGACACCCGGATCTTCATCGTGTCGGCGTAGCTCAGGTCCGGCGAGATCGGATACATGTCGTCGCCGCGCTCGACCGACTTCATCACCCGGTTCGAACCGGCGTAGAAGGTCTTGTTGTTGTGCGGCGAGAGGAAGAACGGCGTGTTCCAGTTCCAGCGCAGCGTCAGCGCGGCCGAATCGGCGGCGATCATCGCCGTGATGTCGGCGATCCGCTTCTTCGTCGCGGGGGTGGCGGCCGTCGGGCTCTCTTCCAGCACGGCGATGGTGTCACGCCATGCATTGGCCCGCGCACGCCAGGTCGGCTTGGGGAGGTTCGAGCTCTCACCAGTGGCGAGGTTGGTGCGGCTCATCGCACCGCCCTGGGACTCGCCGTAGATCACGTTCGGATCGGTCGGATCCTGCGCGGTGACGAAGCCGTCGCCGCCGTTGTACGTGAACCACATCGAGTTGGTGATCGCGCCCTGCTGCCGGCGGCTCGGGCCGCACCACGAGCCGTTGTCCTGCATGCCGCCGCAGACGTTGTACGGCGTCGCGAAGTCGAACGAGACGGCATAGAACTGGCCGATCGCAAACGAGTTCGGGAACCACCAGTTGCCACCCTTGTCGAACGTGATCCCGATCCCGCCGTCGTTGCCGACGATGATCCGGTTCTCGTCATTCGGGTCGAGCCACATGGCGTGGTGGTCGACGTGGAGGCCGACCGTGGTCTGCCGCACCGTCTTGCCGCCGTCGGTCGAGAAGTTGACCGGCGTCGAGGACCAGTACACCCGATCCGGATTCTTGACGTCGACGCGGACCTGCGAGTAGTAGAACGGCCGGACGTTGTTCGACGCCATGAAGGTCCAGGTGGAACCGCCATCCGCCGAGCGGTACAGGCCGGACTTACGGGTGGCCGGCGTGCCGACGCCGCTCTTCCCCTTCGGGTTCGCGGCGCTGTCCGCCTCGACCAGCGCATACATGATCTTCGCATTGCTCGGTGCGATCGCCAGGCCGATGCGGCCCTTCATCGTCTCGGGGAAGCCGCCACCCTTGACCTCGGTCCAGGTCTCGCCGGCGTCGGTGCTCTTCCAGAGCGCGCTGCCGGGGCCGCCGCTCTTGAGGAAGTACGGTCCGCGCACGCGTTCGTAGCTGGAGGCAAAGAGGACGTTCGGATTGGTCGGGTCCATCACCAGGTCGACGAAGCCCGCCTTGTCGCTGATGAACTTCACCAGCCGCCACGTGGCGCCGCCGTCGGTCGTCTTGTAGAGGCCGCGATCCGGATTGCTGTTCCAGATGGCGCCCAGCGCCGCGACGTACACGATCTGCGGATTGGTCGGGTGCACGATGATGCGGGCAATCGTCTGCGTCTTCTCGAGGCCCATCAGCTTCCAGGTGAGCCCACCATCCATCGACTTGTAGATGCCCTGCCCCGGCGACACCGAGTTGCGGGAGTCATCCTCGCCCGTGCCGGCCCAAATCTGCATCGTGTCACTCGGCGCGATCGCCAGATCGCCCATCGAGACCACGCGCTCATTCGTGAAGAGCGGGCGGAAGGTCACGCCGCCATTCGTCGTCTTCCAGATGCCACCTGCCGCCGCGGCGACAAAGAAGGTGCGCGACGGTGACGGAATTCCCTCGACGTCGGTGACCCGGCCCTGCATGTTGGCCGGGCCGATCTCACGCCAGCGAAAGGCGTTGAGCGTGGCGGAGTCGAGTGGGGTGGAGAGCTGGGCAGACAGGGGGGGCACGGCGCCGAGGAGCAGGCACGTGGCGGCAGCGCGGACGTAGGCACGTCGCATCAGGCGGACTCGTTGGTGGAGGAAAAGCCGGGGGAAGCCGGTCACCCCTTTTACGGGGGGGTCGCCCCAAAGGTTGATGCAAGAACGCCCCCTTGGGAAGGGGGCGTTCCACTGCGGGCGGCCGGCGTGCGGCTCAGCGCGGGTCGGTCAGACTCCGGAGCGTCATCGCCCGAGCCACCACTTCCTGCTGCCCGACACGGGGGAGGCCCATCTTGGCGTTCGGGTCCTTCATGTCAGGGCGCGCCGCCACCATGGCGCGATAGGCGGAGTCTGCAGTGGCGGACCAGGCGACCGTCAGCGAATCGCCATGCAGCGCCAGCACGGGATAGGCGGCGGCGGTTTCGCCATCACTCACGGTGTGTCGCGGCCCGAAGCCCGTCCCGCCGTCGGCTGACGCGCGGAGCAGAATCGCGGGGCGCCCGCTCTTGCCGTCGTCCCAGCCGACCACCACCGTCCCCCCCGCAGAGAGTGCGAGCTGGACGTGGGCGGGGGCCGACTGCTGCGCCGTGTCGATCGGGAGTGCGCGCCACGTGGCGCCGTGGTCAGCCGAGCGGGCATACCAGACGCCGGCCGCCCCGGGCTTGCCAGTCCACCAGGCAATGTGGACGACGCCGTCGTTCCCGACCCGCATCGAGGGGCCGGCATGCGGACAGCCGTCGAAGACCCAGCCATCATCCCGCGGCTTCACCGGCTCCGCCCAGGTGGCTCCGCCATCGCGCGAGGCGATCACGGCGATGTCGCGCACGTTGCCGTCGAAGATCTTGCGCCACGCGGCGTAGAGCGTGCCATCGGCGTCGAGTGCCAGCGCCGTCCGGCAGCACGGGCACGTCGGCGCCTCGTGAATTGCCCGAGCGGCGTCCCAGGTGCGCCCGCCATCCACCGAGGACCGCAGCCAAACCGCCGACGCGCCGCGCACATTGCTCAGCCACGCGGCATAGACGCGCCCATCGGGACCCGCGAGCAAGGAGTGGAAATTGTGCGACCCGAAGGCCTCGCCCTCATTCACCGAAAGCGGAACGCTCCACGTGGCCCCGGCGTCGTCGCTCCGCGCGAACCGGAGCGCGCTCTTCGGGAAGCGACCCTCGCCCTCCTTGCCGACCGTGTAGAGTGCGTAGACCACACCCGCCCCTCCGGAGGCGACGACCGGTGGCGCTTCCCCGTGGGGTTCGATCCCGCCCAGCGAATCCACCAGCGAGGAGGTGATCACGCCGCGAGGGCCCTCGCTGCGCAGATGCAAGACGCCTTCACTCCCGCCTCCCTCCGCCGCGACCCAGGAGAGCAGCTTTGTCCCGTCGTCGGCGACCGCGAACATCGGGGTCGCCCCGTTGGCCGTGGCCGCCGAGACGACCACCGGGGGCGGTGCGTCCAGCGACTGCGCGCGCTCGCCGCCCGCGCAGCCGGTCGCCGCGAGGAGCAACAGCAGGCCCCGCCCCCGGCCGCTCATCGCTGCCCCAACGCGTGCAGCGTCACGCCCGCGGCGAGATAGCGGCCAGCGCCCGCCGAATAGAAGCGGCCATTGGCGGCGTTCAGGGTGGTGTTCGCGATGTAGCGCGCATCGAAGAGATTCTCGACATTCACGAAGAGCGTCTGCCCGTTCAGCTTCCAGGTGGCGCTCACGTGGACCAATCCCCAGCTGTCCACTTGTCCGAACGGCACCTGCGCAATCGCGGGGTTCGGTCCGAAGCCGCGGACATACAGCGTCCCGGATTCGGTATTGGCGTTGTCGACGAAGAGCCGGCTCTGCCACTCGCCGGTCAGCCCAAGCTGCACCCCGGCCACGGGACGCATCCGCAACTCGGCGGCGAAACGGTGCCGCGGCACGCCGGGAAGCGCCTTCCCTGCGAAGTCCGTCACCACCGGCTGGCCATTCGAACCGGTCACCGTTCCCGAGAAGTCCCGCAGCAGGAAATCGGAGTAGGTGTAGGACGCGCCGAGGTCGATGGCATTCGAGAGGTAGCCGGTGGCCGCGAGCTCGACGCCGGTGTGTCGGGAGCGCCCGGCGTTGTCGTAGACGGTGACGCTCTGGTTGGTGCCGGCAACGACCGTGTTGCGCGGGAGGATCTCGCCGGTGATCTCCTGGCGGTAGATCGACGCATCGACGAAGAGGCGACGGCCGACCAGCGACTTCACGCCAACCTCGTAGTTCCAGAGTCGCTTCGGACCGAGATCCGGATTGAAGCCGGCAGCCGGGTCGGCCGTGGCCGTGATCTCGCCGAGCGTGGGCACATCGAAGCCGCGCGCCACCGAGGCGTACATCGAGGCCTCGCCCCCGAGGCGGTAGGAGAGCGTTCCCTTTGGCGAGACCTGGGTGAAATGCGGTGCGGCCGACTTCGCTGGCGCGAGGTAGTCCGTGACCCCGTATTCCACCCGATCCCAGCGCCCGCCGAGCGTGAACGAGACCGCCGGGGCGATCCGCCCCTCGAGCTGGCCGAAGGCGCCGAGATTGGGCACCTCATTGCGCTGCCCGACGGTCTGCGCGCCCCGGCTTCCGGCAACGTTCGCGAAGCGATCCGACGAGCCATACAGCACGTCGTAGTCGGCGCCCGTCGTGAGCCGCCAGCCCAGGTCCGGAGTGGAGAGCGGCACGGCGATGCGCGCGCCCGCCTGCGCCCGATGCAGGTTCTGGTCGATCACCTGGAAGATCGGGTGGTCGAGTTCACGCCCGCCGTAGAAGCCGTAGGCTGCGACCGTGGCGTCACGCCCGCCGATCGTCACGCCCTGGTCCACCTTGAGCCCCGCGCGCCACCGCACATCGCGGCGGCCGTACTTGTTGGTGACCGTCGCCGGCTCGGCGGCGAACGGCGTCGTCGCGAACTCGTTCTTGGTGAGCGCCCCGGGGATCGTCATGTCGAGATCCGACGTGCTGGCCTCGAGCGTCACGCGGGTGCGCGCGGCCGCCTGCCAATCACCACGCAGATTGAGCCGCTTCATCAGGTTCGTGTTGTTGATGCGGAAGCCATCGCTTTCGGTCCAGGTCCCGGAGAGGTACCCGCCGAGCCTGTCATCCTTGGTTGCTGCGCCGACGGTTCCATCGTACTTGCGGAAGCCGAAGGAGCCCCCGCTCGCGCGTACCGTGACGCCGCGCGCTTCCTCGGGCGACCGCGAGATCACGTTGACCACGCCGCCCGCCGCCGTCCCGCCGTACAGCGCGGAGGCCGGCCCGCGGACCACCTCGGCCTGACGTGCCGTGGCGAGTTCGATGATGTCGAGCCGAGTCTGGCCATCGGGTTCGGTGACCGGGACGCCATCAACCACGACCGCCACGCCGCGCACCCCGAAGGTGGTGCGCACGCCGAACCACGAATCGAGAGGTTGACGTCATCGAGGCCGAAGCCGGGAGGTGGCCTGCACGCCCGGCGTCAGTCGCAACACCTCGTGGAGTCCGGCGGTCCGCCCGGACTGGATAGTGGTCTCGTCGGCGACACTCACGGCCACGGGGACTTCCGCCAACGAGCGACGGTCGCGGGTGGCGCTGACCACAATCGGGGTCAGCGTCGTCGCGGCTTCGGCCATGGTGACATCCAGCTGCACCGTGGTCGCGGCCACCACCGTGGTGGCGCGCTTCACCGGGCGGTACCCGGTACGCCGGGCCGGGACCGCGGCCGGTCCGACGGGCAGCTGCTCCAACCGCCACCGGCCGGCTCCGTCAGTGGTGGCCGCGCGGTTGCGCACGGAAACCTGGACGTCGGCGATCGGGCGCGCGGTCGCGCTGTCGCGAACGACACCGGCGAGCCCGCCGGTGGATTGGGCCGCGACCGGGGCGGCTGTTGCCACCGCCAGCAGGGCGATCAGGGAATTCAGGGGGAAACGCATCACGCAACTCCTCTCAAGTGGCGCACCGGGGCGCGGCGCACCAACACGCACAACGTGAAGGCACCCGCCCCCCGGATGGGGGCAGGTGTCGGGACACGATGGGGCGGAAACGCCCCCCTAAGCGCTGGGAGGTGCGGTGGTTGGGGGGAGTCGATCCACCGGCCGCGCGGGCACGGTGGATTCAATCGCCGGCCAGCTGGCGCGCACTGCCGGCTGCGCCTCAGTGGCGACGACGACAATCTGCGCCTGCGGCGCGGCGACGAGCGCGGGCGTGTGACAGCTGCCGAGGCAGTCGCACGTCCCTGGGGAGTGGTCGTGTCCGTCCGCCGGCGGCGTCTCGCCGGGGCAGCGGCGTGCGAGGTCTGATGCGCGTGCGGATGCCCGGCCATCTCCACCGCCGCCCCACCCTGTTCCGGGAGCAGCGGCCGGCGCAAAGACGGCCGCCGGGCAGGGATGCAGGCGCGCCAGCAGCTGCCCCCCGACACCGGGTGAGAGCAGGAGCAGCAGAGCGGAAAGTCCGCGGAGGGGGCCGCGCGTCGTGATCACGCCGGGGAAACTAATTCCGTGTCGGTCGGTCGGGGATGGGCGGGTGGTCGACGGCTGATCCGGGCCGCGAGCAGGCCGATCAGGACGAGCGCAAACGCGATCGGGGTCGAGGTGTCCAGCTTCACGAGCCAGAGGTAGTGCAAGACCCCGAGCACCGCCGCGATGTAGACCGCCTTGTGCAGCGTGTTCCAGCGCTTGCCGAGGCGACGAATCGCCCAGGCGCTGGAGGTGAGCGCCAGCGCGAGGAGGATGAGGAAGGCGGAGAAACCGACCGTGATGTAGGGGCGCTTGAGAATGTCGTAGTAGATCTCGCCCCAGAGCAGCGACTGGTCGAACACCAGGTAGCAGCCCATGTGCGCCACTGCATAGGCGAAGGCCCAGAGTCCGATCGGTTTGCGGAGCCGGACCAGGGGATTGATCCCGGTGACCTTTCGGAGGGGTGTGACGGCGAGCGAGAGCAGCAACAGGACGAGGGTCGTCGTTCCCGTGAAATGCTCCAGCTTCTCGGCGGGGTTGGCGCCAAGATCAATGGCGGTGATCCCGAGGAGGCCGAGGCCCAGGTAGATCCCGGGGCCGAGGCCACCGATGATCACGGCCGGGCGGACGACCCGGCCGATCCACTGCGAGGCGGTCATCCGCTCAGTAGAGCTTGCGGGGATCCATCCCGGCATACATCGACGCCACCTGCGCGGCGTAGCCGTTGAACGGCAGCGTCGGTTGCCTGAGGAACTCACCGATCCGCCGCTCGCGCGCCTGACTCCAGCGCGGGTGGTCGACCGCGGGATTCACGTTGGCGAAGAAGCCGTACTCGTCGGGCGCCAGCAGCTGCCAGCTGTTGCGGGGTTGCTGCTCCACGAAGCGGATCTTGACGATCGACTTGCCGCCCTTGAAGCCGTACTTCCACGGCACCACGAGCCGGAGCGGGGCGCCGTTCTGGTTCATCAACGACTTGCCGTAGATGCCGGTGGCGAGGAGCGTCAGCGGGTTGCGCGCTTCGTCGAGCCGCAGTCCTTCGACATAGGGCCACGGCATGATGTCGCTCTTCTGCAACGGCATCTGCGTGGTGTCATAGAGCGTGTGGAATTCGACGTACTTCGCCTTCGGCCCCGGCTCGAGCTTGGCGATGAGGTCCTTGAGCTGGATCCCGTTCCAGGGAATGACCATCGACCATGCTTCGACGCAGCGATGGCGATAGGTACGGTCCACGACGGGAATTCCCTTCAGCAGGACATCGAGGTCGTAGGTCCCGGGCTTCTTGACATCGCCCTCGACCACGACGGACCACGGACGAGGACGCAGGGTGTGCGCGTTCTCGGCCGGATCTTCCTTCCCGGTCCCGAACTCGTAGAAGTTGTTGTAGGTGGTGATGTCCTTGTACGAGGTCGGCTTGAGATCCCCGCCCTGCTGCCACCGACGGCCCAGCGCCGCCACGTGACCGGGGGTGATCGCCACGGCCGCGAGTCCGACTGAGGCCAACCACTCCCGTCGGGAGAGGTAGAGCGATTCGTCGGTGATCTCGGCGGTGCGAATGTCGGGGGACGGCGGATCAGCACGGGCAGGGCTCCGGGGGAGGGGTTCACAGATCCTACGCCCGAGAGGCGACTTCGGTTCCCACAGCGGACAGGGAGGGATTCGAACCCTCGAGACGGCGTAAACCGCCTAAACGCGTTCCAGGCGTTCCTCTTCAACCACTCGAGCACCTGTCCAGGCGCAGGCAACGGCCCTGCGCGGGGCGGAAAGTAGCCGGGGGACGGCACTTGAGCCAACCGGGCCGCCCCCCGAGGATACCTAGTGGCCGCCCGCCGCTGCCGGACCAGGGTTGCCGACGCGGAGCATCCCGACCGCTCCCTTGGTGGCATCGGCGAACGCGTGGCTGACGAATGGGTAGATCCCCGGTTCCGTCAGTCGCGCCTCGAAGATCACCCCACCACCGACCGGGACGTTGAAGGTCTGCACACCTTCCAGCGGCAGGCCAAAGCCGCCGACACGCACCCGATCGAAGATCCCGCCGACCACGTGGAAGGCCGAGCCGCGATTCGGACCGGCGTTCACCACGTAGAAGCGGACCAGCTCGCCTGGCGCGACGGCCAGCGGGTGGGCGGCGTACTGTCCCGCGACACCGTTGAAGACCACGTGGTCGGGCGTCAGGTCGAGCAGCTGCCCCCAGTCGAGTGCATGCAACGAGTCCGGTCCCGTTGCGGGAGTCAAGTAGAACTCACTCTGCACGAGGACGAACTCGCGTGCGGCAGGCAGCGGCCGAGCGGGGTCCACCACGATCGCGCCGTACATCCCGTTGGCGATATGCGCCGCCACCGGTGCCGTGCCGCAGTGGTACATGAAGGCGCCAGGCACACGGGCCACAAACTGGAAGGTGAGAGAATCTCCAGGATTCACGTTCACGTACGCCCGGCTGGGTGCGATCTCGGCGGCGTGGAAGTCCATCGAGTGCGGAATTGGCGCACGATTCACGATGGTGAAATCCACGGTGTCACCAACCGTGACGCGGACCACTGGCCCCGGCACCACCGAGTCGAAAGCCCAACCGTCGTAGACGACGCCGGGGGCAATCACGTGGCGCATGTGCGAGGTGGTCATCCGCACGGCGTGTCGGCGCGCCGTGCTCCGCGGCGGGGCGTCAGCGGCGCGGTGCAACGGGACGGCCGGGTCGTTCACCTTCGCCTCGCCGTGCGACATGGGCGCCGGGGAAGCGCCGGTCGGTGCGGTCCGCGAATCCGTCGGTGGAGTTTCGGCCGGTCGCTCAGCGGTCTTGCCGCCGCATCCAGCGAGGAGCAAGGCGAGCAGCAGTGTGCGCGAAGGCATGGTGGGCTCCGGGTGGGGGGAGAACGGAAGGTAACGCGATGCATCGGCTGGCCCAGTGAGGAAGAATGCGATACCCTTCCCCTCATTCCAACGATGGACCCTCTTCCCTCCGCTCCCGGGACCCCGATGCGTCGCCGCCCTTCCCTGCTCCCGCTGATTGCATTCCTTGCCGCCTGCGCCGGCCATTCGACCACGCCGGGCGTCGCGCAGGCTCCGCGCAACGTGGCCGTGATCCCGCCGGCCCATCCTGGCTGCACGCCGCTGCCGGCGCTCGACTCGGTCGGCCTGCTGCGCGACGTCTTCCGGCTCGCGGCCGATTCGATGCGCGGCCGCGCGCTGGGCTCCCTCGAAGGGGCCAAGGCCCGGGACTATCTCGCCTCGCGCTTCGACGCGCTGGGCATCGCGACGCTGCCCCCGGGGCGGTTGCACCGAGTGCCCGTGATCGCCGCGCCGCGCAACAACAACATCGACCATGCGTTCAATGTTGTTGGCGTGATCCGCGGCACGGCGTTTCCGGACCAGTACATCGTCGTGACCGCCCACTACGATCATGTCGGCATGGGGCGCGCCATCGACGGGGACTCGCTCTACAACGGCGCCGATGACAATGCCTCCGGGGCCGCCGGGCTGGTCGCGCTCGCGGCACACTTTCGGAAGTCTCCACCGAAGCACTCGATCGTGCTGGCCGCGGTCGACGGCGAAGAGCGCGGCATGCCCGGGAGCCGCGGCTTCGTCGATGCCCCGACAGTGCCGCTGGAGAAGATCCTCGTGAACGTGAACATGGACATGGTGGGTCGCAACGCGAAGGGCGAGGTCTACGCCTCCGGCCCGGGCAAGTACCCGCAGCTGCTGCCGCTGGTGAAGGCGACCGCTGCCTGCTCACCAGTCACCACGCTGATCGGTCACGACACGCCAGCGGCCGGTCCGGGCAACGACTGGACGAATCAGTCCGACCAGGGATCGTTCCACCGGAAGGGGATTCCGTTCGTCTACTTCGGCGTCGAGGATCACCCCGACTATCACAAGCCGAGCGACACGCCGGAGCGACTGATGCCGGGGTTCTATGTCGGCGTGATCCGCACCGTCGCGGATTTCATTCGTCGCTTCGACGAGGCGCGCCGGTGGCGCGGGTGGCGACGACCCCGTGAGCTGATTCGGTGGCGCGCTGCGCATGATGGGGAGAGCCCTTCTCTCCCCATCAGGAGTCGACCCCATGCGCTGCATTCGCTTCCCTCTGGCCATCGCGCTGCTCGCCGCCCTGAGCGCCTGCGGCGGTGGCTCCGAGCCCACCACCCCACCTGCCACCACCGGCAGCCTCACCGTCCAGGTGGTGGGGCTGACCGGAGGCGGCACCCCGTCGCTGCAGGTCACCGGTCCCAGCGGATTCGCCACCACCTTGACGTCGGCGCAGACGCTGACCGGCCTCGCGCCGGGCAGTTACACCGTCACCGCCCCCGCGGTGGCGGGGACACTCTACGCGTTCAGCGGCCCCGCCACCGCCCCGACCGCCCAAGTCACGGCAGGCGCCACCGCGAGCGTCACGGTCACCTACACGGCCTCCTCCGGCGCGCTCAACCTCGTCATCGAGGGACTGCCGGGCGGCGTCCTTCCGACCGTGCAGCTCACCGGCCCCGGCGGCTTCACGCAGAACCTCACCGCCTCGGCAACCCTCCCCAACCTGGTCCCGGGGAGCTACACGATCACTGCGCCGTTGACCGCCGATCTCGGTGTCGGCTACATGGCCGTCAGTGGACCGACCGAGGTCAGCGCCGGCGCGACGGCGACCCGCACCCTCACCTATTCACTGGCGGTGAATGCGCGGATCAGCACGGACCGCACCGATGACTCGGGGCTGCCGCAGGTCAAGTTCCTCTACGCCCTTCCCTCGGATGCGGCCGATCGTGGCTTCGACACCGATCGCACCATTCACCGGACGGTCTCGTCGTGGCAGCGGTGGTTTGCCGGCCAGGCGAATGGCCGGCGTTTCCGCTTCGACACCTTCCAGGGCGCACTCGATATCGCCTTCGTTCGGCTGGCCCGCACCGAGGCACAGTACGCCGGCTACGGCATCACCATGCGCGATTCGCTGGAGAAGGACCTCGCCGCGCTCGGCTTCAACAGCGCCACCAAGGCGTATGCGGTGTACTTCGATGGCGTCAACACGACCGCGTGCGGCAGTGCGCCGCGTCCCCCGGCGCTGCCGGGGCGGATCGCCGGCCTCTACCTGAAGGGCACGCCGCCGGGGGCCGCGGGCTGCGCGACCAATGCCTTCGCCACCTCGCCCACCGCAGCCCCGGGGTACCTCGAGTTCGTCATGGTGCACGAGATCCTCCACATCCTCGGCGTCGTCGATGCCGCCGCGCCGAACCACGCCTTCGATGGCCATGTCGGCAACGACCCGCGCGACTTGATGTACGCCGGGGTTCAGCCGTGGGCACCCTCGCTGCTCGACGCCACGCGCACCAACTACTTCAACACGACCTCGCTGGGCGGGTTGATCAACCTCGCCCTGTCGCCCTACCTGGTCGTGCCCTGATCCGTTGAACCGCATGCGCCCGGAGGGAGCCGCCGACGTCGGCGCCCCTCCGGGCTTGTGTTGTTCGCGACCGGGGAGGCAACTTCGGGGTTCCCCACACAGTGCACCCCACCCTGCCCGAGGCGCCCGCATGCGCTCTTTCCGTTCCGTGACCTTCGCCGCCGGCCTCTCCCTGGCCGTCGCCCTCCCCGTCGCCGCGCAGGAGGTCACCGCGGCCGACTATGCCCGTGCCGAGCGCTTCCTGGCCGCCGCGACCACCCCGCTGGTGACTGGTGGCGCCGGTCGCGCCACCTGGCTGAGCGGTGACCGGTTCTGGTACCGCAAGGCGACCGGCACCAAGGGGGAGTTTTTCCTGGTGACGCCCGCCTCGAAGAAGGCGGTGCCGCTGTTCGACCATGCCGCCGTGGCGGCCCAGCTGAGCAGCGTCACCAAGACGACGATCTCGGCCGACGCCCTCCCGTTCCAGACCCTCGACCTGTCGGCCGACGAGAAGACCGTCACGGTGGCGGCGGCCGGACGGCGTTGGGCGTGTGACCGCGCCGGGAAGGCATGTGCCGATGCCGGTGTCGCGACGGGTGGTGGCGCGGCGGGTGGCTTCGGCGGGCGCGGTGGTGGTGGCGGGCGCGGCGGCGCGGGCGGACTCAGCGTCACCTCGCCGGACAGCAGCAAGGCAGTCTTCATTCGCGACTGGAACCTCTGGGTCCGTGATGTCGCGAGCGGGAAGGAGACCGCGCTGACCACCGACGGCAAGCCGAACTATGGCTACGCCACCGACAATGCCGGCTGGAGCACCAGCGACCGAGCGGTGGTCCTCTGGTCACCGGACTCGAAGAAGATCGCGACCTTCCAGCAGGACCAGCGGAAGGTGAGCGACATGTACCTGGTCAGTGTGGTGGTCGGCCCGCCGCAGCTCCGGCGTGGAAGTACCCGCTCCCGGGCGACAGCGTGGTGACGATGATCGAGCGGGTGGTGATCGACGTGCCGAGCGCCACGGTCACGCGGCTGAAGATGGCCCCGGACCAGCACCGTTCGACCCTCGGTGACAATCTCTCGATGAACGACATGAAGTTCTCGCCCAACGGCAGTGAGTTGGCGTTTGCCTCAGTCTCGCGCGATCACAAGCAGGTGTGGGTGCGGCTGGCGAACACCACCACCGGCGCGGTCAAGGAGGTGATGCAGGAGACGTCGCCGACGCAGTTCGAATCGCGGAGCGGCTGGCGGGTCTGGTGGGCGACGCGGGAGATCCTCTGGTACTCGCAGCGCGAGGACTGGGCACGGCTGTACCTCTACAACCTCGACAACGGCCAGCTGAAGCGGACCGCCACGAACTGCGCCTGCAACGTGTCGGCGATCGTCCGCGAGGATGAGCCGACGCGCACCGTCTGGTTCACCGGGCTCGGCGGCGACCCGAAGGGCGATCCGTACTTCCGGCACCTCTATCGAGTGAACATCGACAAGGATCCGATCGTCGCGCTGACTCCCGAAGACTTCGAGCACGATGCGCAGCTCTCGCCGAGCGGCAAGTACGTCATTTCGACGCACTCCACCCCGGACACGCCACCGGTGACGGTGCTGCGCGACGCCACCGGCAGGATCCTGCAGGAGCTTGGCCGCACCGACGTCTCGAAGCTCACGGCCACCGGCTGGACGCCGCCGATGCGGATCACGATGAAGGGCCGCGACGGCACGACCGACATCTACGGCGTCCTCTTCCGGCCGAGCACCTTCGACCCGGCGAAGAAGTACCCGATCATCAACCAGATCTACCCCGGGCCGCAGACCGGCAGCATGGGATCGCGCGCCTTCTCGGCCGCCCGCGGTGACGCCGCCGCGCTCGCCGAGCTCGGCTTCGTCGTGGTGCAGATCGACGGCATGGGCACGCCGAACCGGAAGAAGTCGTTCATGGATGCCTACTACGGCAAGATGGGCGACAACACCCTGCCCGATCAGGTGGCGGGGATGAAGGAACTGGCCGCGCGTTTCCCGTGGATCGACCTCACGCGCGTCGGCATCTGGGGCCATTCGGGCGGCGGCTTCGCCACGGCCGACGCGATGTTCCGCTATCCGGACTTCTTCCATGTCGGCATCGCGGAATCGGGCAATCACGACAATCGCGTCTACGAGGACGACTGGGGCGAGCGCTATCAGGGGCTGCTGACGAAGAACGCCAACGGCACCGACAACTACACGGCCGAAGCGAACCAGACGCTCGTCAAGAACCTGAAGGGGAAGCTGCTGCTGGCGCACGGAACCAGCGACAACAACGTGCCGCCCAACAACACCTGGCTGGTCGTCGACGAGCTGATCAAGGCCAACAAGGACTTCGACCTGCTCATGTTCCCCAACGCCGGCCACGGCTTCGGCGCCGCCAGCAACTACATGATGCGGCGCCGGTGGGACTACTTCGTCACCCACCTGCTGCACGCCACCCCGCCGCGGGAGTATCAGATCGGCGCTGGCGGGCGCTGAGCCCTCGGCAGGGCCGCGCCGCTGAGGGGCCAGGATACACTGATCCCCGGGAGCCGATGACTGGCTGCCCGGGGATCGGTGTATTCAGCGCAACGTGCGGCTGTGCGACCCACCCTTCTCCGCGTCGACGGTCACCGTGAACGGCCCGCCGCCGCGGACGATCCACTTGACGGTCACCACCGAGTTGCCCGGGATGTTGCTCAACTCGAGGCGAGCCGGGGACTTGGGCTGTTCGATCGAGGCGCCGGTGTTCGGATTGATGACCCGGTAGCCCGTGAGCACGGTGCCCCCCGTCAGCGTGACGTAGTCTGGGCGCGAGATCCGATTCTCGACATCCTGCTGCGTGTGCGTCGGCACCAGACGACGGTTCGCCACGATGGCGGTGACCTCCGTGAGGCCGTTGCCGAGCGCGCGGGTGGTAATGGTGTCCACTTCGACCTGTGGCATCTGCCAGGCCTGATAGAGCGAGAACGCCATGTTGCGATGCGCTTCGGCCTGCATCAGGAAGCCGGGTTCGGTGCGACCGAAGTTCTTCTTCATCCCGCCGATCTCGACCATGCCATACTGCGGATGGTTGAAGCCCTTCCAGGGGACGAAGGCATCGCCGAACAGCAGCAGCCGGTCGAACTCGTAGTCGGTCCGGTCATACCGGTTGGTGCTGGTCTCCGCCTTCTCGAACAGCTTGAAGCTGGTCCAGAGTTCGTTGGAAAAGGTCACGACGCCCCGGGCCCCATAGAACCAGTCAAGCTCGCCGCCCCAGACGATGTAGAGATCCTTCCAGACGATCATGTAGCGATAGCCCGGGAGAATGCGCTCGCCGGTCCGCCCGATCTGGTCGAAGACGGCCACGTCCTGCGGGCGGAACTCGTCCTGCGGCGACCCCGGCCCGCGGAGGATCATCCCGCCGTTGTTGTGGTAGCTCTGCGCGCCGGCAATGTTCGGATGCGCCAGTGCGAACTCGATCACGGCACGGGTCTCCGGGAGCGAGGTCGGATAGAAGTCCGCGCCGCCCTGCACGTACTGCGGCTGCCAGCGCCACGGCCAGTTGCGGTTCGGGTCATACCCGCCGACCGCGTCCTCGTTGATCTGCCCGTCGCCGTCGTTGTCGAGCCCTTCGCCACCGAGCAGGTCCCATTGGCCACGCTGCCCGGGCAGCACCGGGATCAGGATGCGCGGGTCTTCGGGGCTCTCGATGAAGCGACCGTTCGGGTTGCGCCGCCGCATCTGGGTGATGTGGCCGTCGCCGTCGAGGTCGTCGAGCTGGTCCTCATCCACCTTGCCGTCGCCGTCGTTGTCGCGCGGCACCAACCCGGTGCGCGGCGAGGAGGCGGTGTTGGCCTGCTTGATGAAGTGCTCGCGACCGTCGGGGTTGATGGTCGGGACGATGTAGAGCGTCCGCGTCGCCAGCAGTGAATCGACCCAGGCGTTCTGGCCCTGCATCTCGCAGAGATACCAGGCCGTGTAGAGCGAGAACTCGGTGCCCTGGACTTCGTTCGAGTGGATGTTGCCGTCGATGTACATCGCCGGCTTCTTGTCGGGGTCGCCCTTGGTGAAGTCGGTCACCGTCAGCAGCCACATCTCGCGGCCCTGGAAGCTCTTGCCGATCGAGGAGAGGCGGCAGGTATTCGGGTGGGCCGCTTGCAGCCGCCGGCCGATTTCGCCGATGGCGGCATGGTCGTAGAAGCGATCCCAGTTGAGGATCACCTTCGGTGCCTTGGGAGAACCGGCTGCGGCGAGTGAGCCGAGCGCGGCGGGAGCCTGTTGCGCAGAGGCCGGCGCGGCCACCACGACGAGCAACGCCAGCGTGGCGAGGGAACGCGTGAGCATCGTCGGCCTCACCGAAGGGAGATGGTCTGGGTGGCACTGCCGCTGACCGGCGACCCGACCGTCAGCTGCAGCGTGGTGCCGCGAGGGGCGGCGATGGTCCACTCGAGCGTGGTGGTACGCCCGGCGCCCTCGAGGGCACCGAGCAGCTGCACCGCGTTGCCGCTCAGGATGGTCATCCCCTGCCCCGTCAGGTCGACGCGCACGCCGCGCGGATTGCGCATCCGCGCGCCGAGCGCCGTGGTGGTCGGGAGGGCGCCGTCGTTGGCGACCTCCACCGCAACGCGCCAGACCCCGTCACCCACGGCCTCCACGCGCGCTGCGCGCAACGCCACCCGTGGCAGCATCCCGGCGAGTTCGCGAACGAACCGTTCCTGCCGCGCCAGCGTCGAGTCGAGCTGGGCGCCGGCCGGTGGATTGAGGAGGGCGCCCGGCTTCCAGCCGCCCACTTCGACCACGCCGCGTTCGCCCGGCAGGGTCACCGTCGTCCACGGCACGTAGGCGCTGATGCCCTGGGAGTCGAACCAGCGGAGGGCGTTGCGATCGTCGCTGTTGCCATCCGTCGCGGCGGCCCGGGCTGACGTGTCCCGCGGCGCATCGGGCACCCACCAGCCGCGCGACCCGACTGCCCACTTCCCGAAGACGTAGTAGAGCGAGCTGAGCAGATCGCCCGCGCTTGGTGCCGACGCCGGCCCCTTGGTGAGTCCGGTGCTGCGCTGGAAGCGACGCCCCAGTTCGGCGAAGGTCGCCTGATCGGCGCGGAGAATGGAGTTCAACTGACCACCGGCGCTGGTCCCCTCGGGGGCACGCACGCCAGCCTCGTTGGCGATCCCCATCGACGGGCGATTCTCCCAGGGCCGCAGCAGGTTCTCCTGCGGGCCGAGCACATACACGGCGGCAATCTCCTGATGCGCGACGAGGAACTCGGCCAGGCCGCGGGCCTCGGGCGCCGACATGGAGTGCAGCCCGGCGTTCGCGCCGTGATGCAGATAGTTGTACGGGAAGTTGCGATTGACGTCGGTACCGCCCGGCGCGTCCTCATTGAGGCGCCCGTCACCGTCGTCGTCCTTTCCCTCGATGCCCAGCAGGCGGAAGCGGCCCACCTCGCCCTTCGCGGGATCGGCGCGCCGCATCAACAGGGGCTGGGTCTCGTCGACCAGCCACTCGCCGTTCGGGTCCGCCACCCGCATCACGGTGATCACGCCGTCACCATTCACGTCGTCCGGCGCGTCTTCGTCGATGCGCTGATCACGGTCGTCATCGTAGGCGAGACCGTTGCCGACCCGCTCGGTGAGCGGCCGGGCGAACGACGCCTCGGCGGCGTCCGGATTGAGCCGGGGGACGAACCAGATCGTGGTGCGGTCGAGCAGCGCCGTGACGGCCGCGTCCCGACCGTACGCGGCGAGGAGTCGCTCAGCCGTGGCCACGGCGATCTCGGAGCCCACCAGATGCGAGCCTGCGGCATTCGCCACAACCAGCAGCGCGGGCCGGGTCGCCACGTCGGCACCCGCGCCGATCCGCAGCGCCTGCACGGCGCGGCCGCCCGGGGAGGTGGCGAGCACCGTCACCTCGGCACGACCACGATGCGTGGTCACGAGAGTCTGGAGAGACGAGGAGAGCGCCTGATGCGTGCGCCACTGCGCAGGCATGGGGGCGACAAGCACGACGGCAAGGGCCGTCGCAAGGACTGCGCGCATGGACACCTCTGGGAGGCAGGGCACTGCGGGAGTGAACCCGCGAAGTCTAACCCGCGCCTCCCGGAGGTCGCTAGCCGATGACCTGCAGCGTGGTGCTGGTGCGCCCGGAGCGGATGAAGAGCTTGGCGTGGAGGATCGAGGTGGCCGCGTCCCAGTAGTACCGGTCGCCCGAGCCGTTCACCACCTCGGCGAGCGAGGCGGCGGCCGGTAGCGGGGTGCTGGTCCCGAAGTCGCGCACCACCGAGAACGGAATCCCGGCCTGGTACGGAATGGCCACCTGAATCCAGTCGCCTACGTCGCCGCGCTGCAGCGTGAGCTTCAACCGCCTCGGAATGGCGGTGACCCAGGCCAACTCGAAGCGTCGGCCCATCGGCACCGACATCCGCACCGTCTTGAGATTGCCGGGGACGCCAACCAGCGAGACGGTGGCGGCATCGTCACGCCGCAGCGACATCGGCGCGACGGGTTCATTCCCCTCGCTGTCGATGTTGAGGCCGAGGAAGCGGTTGGCACACTGCCAGGCGTTCCACTCGACGCGCTTGACGCAGCCTGGGGAGACGAGCAGCGGGACGTCGGCAATGACGGTCATCCCCGGTGTGCCGGTGAGGCCGCCATCGATATCGCGGAAGAGCGCGGACTTATCGCCGTCCTTGTCGGCCTGGGCCGGCTCAAGGTACGCACCGTTGGCATTCACCAAGCGGAGCGCCGTCCCGAAGTTCAACTGCGAGATCGGGAAGCCATTGCGGCGATTGTAGCCGAGTGCGCTCGCCGGTCGCGTCGGCGTGGTGACGAAGTTGGCGAAGGTGACGTTGGTCGCGCCCACCGTGCCGTCGTAGAACTCGTAGCCCCGGATCGGGAAACTGGCGTTCGGCGAGGGCGTGACGTTGCCGGACTCGCCGACCACCAGCGAATTCTCGAAGAAGGTCTCCGACGAGGCGAACGTCGCCCCGATCAGATTGTCGGCGAGGACGGCGTTGTCGAGGCGCTGCGACGAGCCACGCAGCCAGACGGCCCGCGAGGTGTGCTTCCACGCGGAGAAGTTCCGGAAGGTCGCCACCACGGGTGCCCCGTTGCTCACCGCGCCGGCGCGCGGGTTGAACGAGGTTGTCTCCGTCGTGCCGTCCGGCTTCGGTCCATCGTCGACGTTGAGGCCAGGGCGGCGGTTCGAGTGCGCCACGTTGTCACTGAATTCGGCGAGCGGCGTGTTGCGGGGCCGATCGGGCTGCCCCGTGGAGAAACCGGTGGGAGCCGCCGGCAGCGCGTACCAGAAGCCGAAGCCGACCGAGCCGGCCGCGACATTCCGCCGGACGGTGTTGTCGGGGTTCGTCAGCCAGAAGGTGGCCGGGTTCGCATCCGAGGCGAGGATGCGGACGTTCGCCGCCGGCGTGCGCGCCGAGAGTCCGAGGTTCCCCTCGATCGTGTTGCCGGTCTCGGCGCCGTCCTCGAGGAAGTAACCGTGCCCGAGGTGGTCGTAGCAGACGTTGCGCTGGGCCACCGCGCGATCGGTGCCGTGGATGGTCAGGCAGCGATTGAAGGTGTGCCAGATGGCCACGTCGCGGATGTACTGCCCGGTGACGTCGCCTGCCATGTGCCAGTGCAACGGATAGTGGCCCACCAGGCCGCTCTGCCCCATCGAGGTGAAGCTGGCGCCCTCGATGCGCGCGGTGCCGCCTGAGAAGATGATCAAGTGGCCACCGAACCCGTTGCTCGAGCTCGAGTCACCCTGCACCGTGATGTTGCGGGTCAGCAGGCCCACTTCGGCCCGCTCATCGACGCTCCGCCCGGCGACCTGCTGCACCGTGCCCCAGTGCTCGTGCCGAAGCGCGCGGTCCAGCGTCACGCTCGTCGGCGTGGCAGCCGTCACCACCGCCTCTTCGGCCTCGGCGGGATCGAAGTCGGTCGACGCCACCACGACCCGGTCACCGATCCGCCAATTCGTGGGCTCGAGGAGCGAGAGGGTGGTCGCGCCCGGAGGCGCGGTCGCTGCCAATCGGGTCCAGCCGAGGCGCTGCTCGCCGTGGATATCGAGCGTGCCGCCGGGAAAGACCGCCAGCACCTTGCTGCCCAGTGCGGTAACCACGCCGTCGGGGACCCCGGTCAGCGTGAGGGTGAATCGCCTGGTGTAGGGCGCGGCCTCAGTACCGATCCGGAACGTGCCGCGGACGTGCACCTCGTGCGCGGTGAGTTGGATGTCTCGCCCAGGCGCCACCACCAATGCGCCGAGGATGGTGAGCCGATTGAGGCGCGGCGGGGAGACATCGAGTTCGACGGTGTCGCCGACGGGAATCGTGACATCCGCACCCGCGACCGGCATGAGGCCGGGGGCCCAGGTCAGCGAATCGGACCAGTGGCCGCGGGCCGCCGCGGGTGGTGGCGGGGGCAGCACGGGGGTCGTCGGCGTTTCCGGTTCCGGCGCGCACGCGAGCAGCAACGCCGGCAGCACGAACCACGGGGCGAGGCGCACAGGGACTCCGACATGGTGGGGGTTGTTCGCAGTATCGGTTGACCGGCCCGGGCGCGAAAGGGCTAGGCGATCACTCGCCGGATGAAGCCGCGGACCCCGAGTCGGGTGAGCCCCGCGCCGAGGAGCGCCAGCATCACCGCCGTGACGACCGGGGAGAGGTGCGGGACGTCCGGCGTGAGGGCGATCCGCAGCCCCTCGGTCATGTACACCAGCGGGTTGACCAGCACCACGGCTTGCAGCCACGGTATCGCGTGGAGCGCGGCCCACGGGTAGTAGACGCAGCCCAGGAAGGTCATTGGCGTCAGCACCACGGCGAACATCAATCCGATCTGCTGCGGCCGGATCGCGGTGCCGAGGAAGAGGCCGAGGGCGGCGGCGGTCCAGCTCGCCAGCAGCAGCATCGCGATCAACATCGGCCAGCTCGCGACCCGCACGTGCACTTCGGTCGCGGGGAGGACCAAGAGGATCGGGAAGATCGCCGCCCCGGCGAGGATGCCCTGGAAGGCACCGAAGGCCACCTTCGCCAACGGGACCGTGCCCAGTGGAATCGGGGCCAGCACGCGGTCCTCGATCTCCCGGGTTGCGCCGAGTTCCACGCTCAATGGCAACGCCACTGCGGAGATCGCCGTGAACATCATCGCGACGGCCACCAGCCCGGGGACCAGCACCGTCGCGAAGGAACCCGCCGCCGCAGCGGTCGGCATCGACTGGCCGCTCTTCGGCAACACGTAGGTGAAGACGAAGACGGTGAGCAGCGGATTGGCGACGACCCGGAGGATGAACGGGAAGAGCTCGCGCCGCAGCACGGCGAGGTCGCGCGACCAGAGGCCGAGGACCGACGCGAAGGTGCCGCCAGGTGTACTACTCACGGAGATCGCGTCCGGTCAGTCCGATGAAGACGGTCTCGAGCGACGGCTCGACCACCTTGAGGTCCGTCAAGCCGAAGGCCGCGACCGCGGCGACCACGCGAGGCACTCCCGCGCCGTCCGGCTCGACCAGTATCCGCAGCCCCGCGTCGGTGGGGTGGACTTCGCGCACCCCGGCCACCGCGGCCACCACGCGCTGCGCCTCGTCGCGCGATCCCG
>JADJAK010000004.1 GCA_016704275.1 Gemmatimonadota bacterium | reverse complement strand
GTCCTGCTTCTACGTGAACGAGCCGGAATTCGACCGCCCCGGCGCCCCGTACGGCGGCGAGTACGACATCCTCGGCGCCGTGACCCGCAGCCGCCCCGACCTGGTTCTCTGGATGGGCGACAACGCCTATCTGCGCGAGGGCGACTTCGACACGCGCACCGGCGTCTTCCTATCGCTACACCCACTCGCGCTCGCTGCCCGAGCTCCAGCCGCTGTTGGCCGCCACCAGTCACTACGCGACGTGGGACGACCACGACTTCGGCCCAACGACAGCGACCGTTCCTACGGCGGCCGCTTCCTCACGCGCGCGGCGTTCGAACTCTTCTGGGGTAATCCACCGCTCGGTGCCGATGGCGATGGTGGCGTCACGTCGTCGTTCGGGTGGAGCGATGTCGATGTCTTCCTCACCGACAACCGCTGGTATCGCGACGCCCAGGATCGTGTCACCGGCCCGAAGAGCTACCTCGGCCGGCCGCAGATCGAATGGCTCCTGAACGGGCTCAAGTCATCGCGCGCCACCTTCAAGCTGGTGGTCATCGGTGGACAGACGGTGAACAACTCGGTGACCTTCGAGAACTATGCGACGTACGAGGCGGAGCGCACCTTCTTCCTCGACCGCCTGGCGGAAGAGCGGATCCCCGGCGTCATCCTCCTCAGTGGCGCCAAGCACTGGACCGAGCTGAGCCGGATGAACCGCGCGGGCAGCCACTCGCTCTACGACCTCACCGTGTCGCCGCTGACGGCCGGACCGTCCACCGGATGGAAGAGCGAACAGAACGCGTACCGCGTCGAGGGCACCATGGTGAACGACCGCAACTTCGGCCTCCTTGAAGTGACCGGGCCGCTGAAGGAGAGGGTGCTGACCATCACGATTCAGGATCGCACCGGCGCGGTCCGGTGGAAGCGTGCCATTCCGGCGTCGGAGCTGAAGTGAAGCCACTCCCCATGGAGGTCGAGGCACTGATTGTCGGCGCCGGCCCGATCGGCCTGGCCTGTGCGATTGCGGCGAAGCGTCGAGGTGTCGGCGCGCTGGTGATCGACGCCGGCGCGATTGCCGATGCGATCGTGCGCTACCCGATCGGGATGACCTTCTTCACCACGCCCGAGCGGCTGGAGATTGGCGATCACCGTCTGGTGAGAGTGGCGCCAAAGGCGACGCGCGAGAGGCGCTGACGTACTACCGCGGCGTGGTGCGCGCCGAGAAGCTCGCGGTGCAGCCGTACACGCGCCTGGTACATGCCGAGCGGCGGGATGGGCGCATCGAGTGCACGCTGGGGACGGGGGCAGGCCCGCAGACCGTGCGATGTGAACGACTGGTGTTGGCCACCGGCTACTTCGATCACGCCAACCTGCTCGACGTTCCGGGCGAATTGTTGCCGCATGTGTCACACTGGTTCGACGAGCCGCACAGGACGGCCGGCCTCGACGTCGTGATCATCGGTGGGAAGAACTCGGCGGTGGAGACGGCGCTGCAGTGCTTCCGTGCCGGGGCGCGGGTGACGTTAATGTATCGGCGCGAGGCGTTCAAGCCGAGCCTGAAGTACTGGTTGCGACCCGACCTCGAGAACCGGATCGCCGCGGGTGAGATCGCCGCGCATATGGGCGCCGAGGTGGCCATCACGCCGACCGACGTGCGGATCCGCACGGCCGACGGAGAGGCGGTCGACCTGCCGGCGGATCGGGTCTACGCGCTCACCGGCTATCACCCGGACTTCGCCTTGCAGCGCCAGCTCGGCATCGAGTTCGACGAGGCAGGTGACCGGCCGCTGATGAACGCTGAGACGCTGGAGTCGAGCGTGCCGGGGATCTACCTGGCGGGAGTGTTGGTGGGGCGGTTCATCTCGGAGGTCTTCATCGAGAATGGCCGCTACGACGGCGAGAAGATCTTCGGCGACGTGGCCAGTCGGCACGCGGCGGAGCAGAAGCACCGGCCTCGCCGCGGCCGGTGGGCGAGTAGCGCAGCTAGATCCGCTGAAGTGGTCGCCGCAGGGCCGCGCGCACCCGGTGCAGGAGGATCAGCGCCACGGCCGCGAGGCCGACGACCAGCCCCCACCAGAGGCCGATCGGCCCAAGCGGCGTGCGGTACGCCAGCCACGTCGACGTTGCGAGGCCCAGGATGCCGAAGCCGACGAGGTTGACGAGCATCGGCGTGTGGGTGTCGCCCAGGCCGCGCAGCACGCCGATGCAGACGACCTGGATGCCGTCGAAGACCTGGAAGACCCCGGCGATCGGCAGGAGGATCGCCGCAAAGGCCACCACCGGTTCCGCGTTGGTGTAGAGGGCCGCAATCCAGTGCGGCACCACCAGGAAGATGAGTCCGGTCAGCACCATGAAGCCCGCGCCCACCACGAGCGCCGCTCGCACTCCTGCACGGAGGGCGCCGCGGTCACCCCGCCCCACCGCCTGCCCGATCAGCACCGACGCCGCCATGCCGACGCCCATCGGCACCATGAAGGTCAGCGACGCGAGATTCAGCGCGATCTGATGGCCGGCCACCTGCACCGTGCCGAACATCCCCATCAACAGCCCGACGATCGAAAACGCCGCCATCTCGATCTCGACCTGCAGCGCGATCGGCACGCCGATGCGCAGCATCGTCGCGAACGGCGCCGCCTGCAGCAGACGCGGCCGTATCGGGCGAAGCATCGGCCCCAACTCGCGCCGAGCGAGGAAAACCAGCAGGACGATCATCACCACGCGCGACACGGCCGTGGCGGCTGCGGAGCCGGCCACGCCGAGCGGCGGCACGCCGGCGCCGCCGAAGATCAGCCAATGGTTGAGGCCGATGTTGACGAGGTTGGCGATGAGGATCGTCCAGAGCACCGGCTGCACCCGGTGCAACACCTGCAACGTCTGTCGCCCGACCGTGAAGAGCAGGAAGGGGAGGACGCGGGAATCAGCACGCGGCAGTAGGTGCCCGCGAGCGGCACGACATCCGCCGGCTGGCGCACCCATCCGCAGGAACGGCTCGGCGAACCACATCACCGCGGCGAGCGGCACGGAGAGCAGGATCGCCAGCACCACGCCACGCTGCACCCCAAGCGCGACCGTCTCGTCCTCACCGGCGCCGTGCGCCTGCGACAGCACCGGATCGAGGGAGAGGAGGATGCCGAGGCCGAACATCAGCACCGCCATGCCGTAGAGGTTGCCGAGCGCCACGGCGGCGAGCGCCTGCGGCGAGAGGCGGCCGACCATGATGGTGTCGACCGCGCCCATCAGCATCATGCCGACGTTGACGCCGATGATCGGGAGGGCGAGGCGGAGGAGGGGCCGAAATGCGTTGGGGGGGGACACCGACGCCGGCAGGGCGCCGGCGGTCACGCCTGGGTCGAGTCGCGGCGGGCGGCGGGTTCGATCATCCGCTCGGCGAACGCGACGCGGTCCTGCAGCTCGGTGACCTCGGCGCGGAGCGCGTCGAGCTCATCGAAGATGGCGGCGGCCGTCCCCGGCGGAATCAGGCGGTCGCTCTCGGGCTCCCAGTTGGCCACGAGGTTGCCGTCGGCGTCACGGAACGAGCCGGCGGCGATGAGAATATTGTCGTAGAGGTACCAGAGCCCGAGGCCGCCGAGCGTGCACGCCTGCAGGATGCCGCTCTGGACCTTGCCGACGTAAAAGCGGTGCGCACCGAAGACGCCGAGGAAGACGGCGAGCAGCTGGGCGACGAGTCTGGATTTTGGCGAGGCGAAGAGATCGTCGGTCATGCTCTGGCTTGGCTAAGAGTGCGCCCGGCAGGAGTCGAACCTGCGACCGGCAGCTTAGAAGGCTGGCGGGCTCACCTTATCCCCCCATCAGAACCCGCGCCACTGCTGGCTTTGCGGGGGCGACAATGCACTGGTTACAGATCGTGGCTACAAATGCCCCCGGCAGGACTCGAACCTGCGACCCTGAGCTTAGAAGGCTCATGCTCTAATCCAGCTGAGCTACGAGGGCTATTTGGCGGCCTTCTTGGCCGCCTTCTTCTTCCTAGGCTTCTTCTTGCCTTTGGGCGACTCGACTTCCGGCGGCTCGGCGTGGTAGCTCTCCCGAAACCGCTCCTTCGTCAGGGCGCCTGGCTCCCAATACGGCACATCGGCCCATCCATGATAATCGAGCGTCGTCCGGGGCTTCATCGGATCGATGTCGTTACGGAGGTAGTGGGCGCCCCTGACCCTGAGGCTGTGCCCCAGGAGCTGGCCCACGGTCTCCGCTGGATACGGTTGCTGTGTGCCCGGCTGCAAGACCTTTTCGAGCATCGTCGTGGCGATCGCGCGCATGTGTTGGGGTCCCGCCACCACGAACCCGCCATTCCGGGCCGCGCGCTTCAGGGCACGGTACGGGGCGTAGGAGCCGGCCGCCTTGATGTGGCCGCGCTCGAGCGCAGCAATGCGGTCAGCCGTCGTCAGCCACTTCCGCTCCCTCGCCCGCTCAAGCATAGCCGCGCGCGCTGCTGGGTCCGAGATGTCCTGGACCCGTGGACGAAGGATCAGCCCGTGTGTGGGCACCTCCGCGCCCTCCAGCGTAAGGCGGCGGGCGTAGTATCCCAGGGCGGCCTCGAGGCGCGGCCACAGCGGCACGACGCGGGTGGCGTGGCCCTTCCGTTTCGTCTCGATGATTGTGATGCTGGGCACCTCGCCCCCCAGCCTTAGACCGTCCCACCGCATGTGCGCAGTCTCGGCGAGCCGGCACCCAGTGTAGGCGATGAGGTGCATCCGGATGTAGGCGGGGAGATAGCGCCGGTCCAGCTGGGCCAGGTAGGTGAGCGCGTCGAGTGTTGCCGCGACGTCCCGCAGCACGGGGAACGTGTCTTTGTCTTTCCGCACCCGCGGCGTCACCTTGGGGCCCTTCCCGCGCGGGAAGATGTTGCCGACGGTCTGCACCCCCTTCTCCGCAATCATCCACGAGAACCACGCCTGCAGCGCCTTCCATCGGGAGCGTTGCGAGTTCTCGGACTTGTACTTCTTGGCCAGCACCTTCGCGTACGCGAGCGTGTCCTGCGACGAGACGACGCGGGCCGTCACCCGACCCTGCTTCCGCAGATACACCAGCGCCTCGCCGGCGTGCTTGATCAGGGTGACGGACGCGCGCGCAATGTTGCGTTGCTGGCGCGCCGTTGCCCCCTCGGCGCGCTCGGTGTCGGCGAGGTGGCGGGCATCCACCCATTCGTGATATCCGTCGACCAGGCTGAGTCGGTCGCCCGCCCCGGAGGCCCCCTCTTGGTGGGCCCGGAGCTCCCGGGAGAGCTCTGACAGGAGATCGTCACCGGCCTCGAAGGCCGCACTGAGTGCCGCGTTCGTGCGGAGGGGGGTGACCGTGTGCAGGCGGGTGAGCTTGGATTGATTGATCGCGGCGAGCTTGAGCTGGCGGTGGTCGAGCCACCAGGCGCCGTGCCGCCACACGACGGCGGAGCGGCGGTCCGGAATGAGGTACCGGTCAACCCCTTTGAGCAGCACCTCGCTGGAGGCTCGCTTTTGTCGCGGCACGCACGGCCCCCCAGTCGATTTCCGCCTCCGCCTCAAACCGCGCCGAGGCTCGGCTGGTTACAGGACGGGGCTGCCGCGCGGAAGCTACCCGGCGCCGGGGGACCGCGGCAACCTCGTCCCCCTCGTCTGCCAGCGGCGCCTCGAACCCGGCCCGGAGGGTGGGCAGGTGCACCACCCAGGACGCCGCGCAGCTCGCCTTCCCGCCGGCGCGGAGCTTCCTGGCGTAGGGATGCAGGCCTGCCGCGGCCTCGACCACGAGCGGCTTGAGCTGAAGCCCCGACTGCTTGGCGAACTCACGCAGGGACATGAACTCCCGGTCGAGGGCGGCCGCGGGGGCGGGGGGCGTGGTCATGAAGCCACGATGGATGGGCTCGGAGGCGCTGGCAAAGTCGATCATGGCGCCACCATACCGCACGCGTTCGAGGCCTCCGGGGCCTTGGCGGCACCCCCCTCCCGGGGACGGCCCATTCCCCCTCTGAGCGCGGGTATGCTGGGCGCATGACGAGACGATCGAAGGCCCAAGACCAGGATGACCCGCCGGATGACGACGGGTCATTCGCTTTTCCCGAACCCGAGGGGCTCGCCGTGATTTGGCGCGCTGCCTTGAGACGATTCGCTCCGTCGGCGTGGAGGGGAGAGATCACCAAGTCGCGATCGCCGCCATGGCCGTCGCGCGATTCCGAGCCATGGGGCGCATCCCGCGGATCCTCCTGGTCGGGGGGCCGGGCCAAGGGAAAAGCATCATGCTCCGAGCGGTTAGCCAGGCCTTTCAACGCGAGGTCATTTCCATCGCCGGCACCACGCTGTCCCCCTCTGGGTGGGAGGGCCTGAATCTGCGCACCGTCGTGCCACCGGGAAGCGGGCGCTGCGTCGTCGCGATCGATGGGCTGGATAGCGCGGTGTGCATGTCCCCGCGCGTGAGCGGGAATAGTTTGGATAGGCTGGAGCACCAGGCGGCCGATATCGCCGCGCTTGCCGACGGACTGCTGACGCCAGGTCAGGTGCCCCCATCGTGGCAACATGTACCCTGCCTCGCTTGAGAATCGGCCTCGGCTGCGACATTAGCCCGGATGCGCTCCGCGAAGCCGGCATGCACGCATCGGTGGCCTCGCTGTGGACGCCCATCTATTTGCCACCGCTGTCGCCGGTGGAAATCGGATCGATCGTCGTGAGTCGCGCCAACACGGATGCGGCGATCACCTCGGGCATGTGTGGGTATGATGTGCAGTGGAGCGCGATGGCCTTACGCACGCTCCAGCGCGCGGCGTTGACGGACCCGAAAGGTGGCGTGCGATTGGGCCTGAGCCTGGTGGCGCGCACGATCGAGAACGCGCTGATCTCTGCCATGGCGATGGGCATCCGTGATCACGGGCGCATAACTATTTCACCCGAACACGTCCCGGGCGTCGAGCCGGCCCCGCCGATGAAGTGGGATGATTACGAGAGGGGGACCTATGGGGTTGGAGGATGGCGGATACGTGGAGCTCGACGCCGAACAGCGCGCGCGCATTGCCAAGCTCAACTTGCCTTCGAGCCCCCGTGGCCCGGGGGATCGGAGCCTGCTGGCATGGTCGGCTGGGCCCGACGCACTCGCCGAGCTCTGCGCCGGGGGTTAGAGGTTCGCCTCGGAGTCATCCTACGACTTCCGACCACGCCCCCGAATGGTGCGAAGCTGGGGAACGGGGTGACGAGGACGCGCCCCGACGGCGCTGCGCCACTCGATCTTCCCTCCTAGTTGCACCACCGCGCCACACGCATGCGGAGCACCGCCGCCAGCGGGATGGGCGGTGTGATCCGTCAGCCCCGATACCGCGCCACACCGATCGGCAGTCGGTATCGTGCCGCACCAAGCTTTGGGGGGCCTTGCGCCTGCGAAGGTCCGTGCTGGCAGACGTAGAGGCATCCGCAATGGGACCGGCTCGCGTGAACGCCCCTCCATTCCGCCCGTGCCCTGCAGGGGGGTTGGCGAGGTACCAGGCGCTCGGGCATGGTGCTCATGTCGGTCATCGCCGACGCATCACCAACCCTGATCCTGGAGCCGCATTATGTCCGCCACCATCGCACCCAACGCCGCCCTCATCGACACCGCCACTGAAATGCTCGCCGACGTGGGATACAGTGGCAAGGCGCAGGCAGGCCGAATTCAGCGCCTTTCGGCCGTGCTCGCAGACCATCCCGAGGCGGTCCTGATCGTCAACACGAACATTCGATATGGGGACGCGCAGAAGCGTGCCAATCGAACCGCGCTCATCGGCCGAACGAACCACGGCATGTACCGCGCGACGTGCGTTTGGGCAGAATGGCCCGCAGCCACCATGGACGCCTAACCCCGCGTCGCCCATCATCCGATGTCCGAGCGCCTCACCCTTCCCGGGGGGGGGGGCGTTTCGTTTGCCCCCACCGATGTTTCAGAGTCCCCGAAATTCGAGGCATGCCCCACTTTCGTCTTTTGCCACTTTCACGGGCCTGCCTCGCTAGGCATCCTGGGGTATCAGCAACGCCGCTGCCGCAGCGCTGGTCGCCACCACCGGAGACCTGCATCTGGCCCCCGCCGCCTCGCCGAACTCTTAGGACGGGAGGCCGGCAGTGCCACCGCTTGAGGGACCATCATCGGCGCACCCTAGACAATCTGGGGAGGGCATCTGGACCTGTCCGAGATCGACAGCCCGATGACCGGCTTGAAGCGGTGATCAGAGGCAGCTCAATGGGGGATTCTAGGCCCCCCCCCGTTGAAGTATGGTGATGGGGTCGGGCAGATGCCCGACAAACCCCTGGTGTCTGGAGCCCACCACCATGTCAACCATCTCTGATCGCCGCACCCGCGACCGCGCACTCGACCTCTTTCTGCGGGGCCGGCCGTACGGCACCCCGCCCGCACTGCCCAAGCGCTTGTATTTCGTGACCGCGTGGGACAGAAAGTCGTTTCGCCCAGATGGCCGCAAGGACTTTGTGTGCGTGATCGCATGCCGCCGCTGGGTTGAGGCCTGCGCATGGATGTTCGCCGCGAACCGGCGGCGGGCGATGCGGGAAATCCACCCGGCCGACGTGCCCACCATCGAAATGACCGACCGGTGGTACATCGGGAAGGACCAGGTCGAGGCGGCGATCACTGAGCTTCGCGTGAACGAGATGTGCCACGTGGATTATTCGGCGGACCTGGGCGGTGACGAGGGAGGTGCCTATGCCGAGTACATGGTCCGGGAATACGACTTTACGCGGGCCAAGCGGGCCCAGGCGCGTCGGGACAAGAGGGCGTCGGCGAAGCGCCTGGCCCAGTGGAAGGAGATCCAGGCGGCCCGGGCTGCTGAGGCCATTGGGGAGTAGCCGGGGTTGAGCTCATGGGCCGGGGCGTGCGCGGACTCATCATCTCGTTGTTCACGACGCGGTACGCCAGATGACTATTGGGGGGGGCTCCCGGGGTCCTTGGACGTTGCCCATAAAAATCGCCTGTTGCGCAGGAAGGTCGAGCTACCTGACTAGGTGTCCATGTTATCGGGGCCAGCCCAGATCGACGCTGTCACGGTTCCTCGGTTCCGGGATGGCCTTTGGCTCCCCCGCCCTACCCTGTTGCGACACGGGGGAGCAAACCGCGAGGTCGGTGCCGCAGCAGGCGGAGGGCGTTTGCGATGACCAACAAGGTGCTCCCCTCATGCACCAGCACGGCCGGACCGATGCCCATGGTACCGGTCGTCGTCGCGACGATGAGGATCGCGATCACGGCCAGTGACAAGTAGAGATTCTGACGGATGACACCTCGCGCACTCCTCGACAGGCTCACCGCGAAGGGCAGCATCCCCAGGTCGTCGGCCATCAACGCCACATCGGCGGTTTCCAGCGCCACTGCGGTCCCTGCCCCCCCCATGGCAATCCCCACGGTCGCATGTGCCAAGGCCGGAGCATCGTTCACGCCGTCGCCGACCATGGCCACCATCCCGTGCCGCGCCAGCAGGTCCTTGACCGCCGTGACCTTGTCCTCGGGCATGAGCCCCGCTTGGACTGCATCGACACCGACTTCCGCCCCAATGGCATCCCCGACACCCTGGTTGTCGCCAGTGAGCATCACGATCGGGGCAATGCCGAGCCGGCGGAGTTGGTCAAGGACCTCCCGGACATCCGGACGCGGTTGATCGGCGAGCCCGAGCACACCCATCCAGCGTGTCCCGACCCGCACGGTGATCGTGCTCCGTCCGCGTGCCTGCAATCCGGCGACCGCCTGACTGACCTCGCCCGGGACAACCACGCCGTCCGCTTCCCAGAGCCGGAGATTGCCGAGCGCGATCGCCTCCCCCCCGAACGTAGAACGGATGCCTTGCCCGCTGACACTCGTGACCTCACCAATGTCGGGCATCACCAGGGCACGTCGGTCAGCCTCCCGAACCACGGCTGCACCGAGTGGATGTTGCGAATGCCGTTCGACGGCTGCGGCAAGCGCAAGCAGTTCCGACTCGGACGTCGGCGTCGGCGCGAACGCAATGACGTCGGTAACCTCCGGCTCGCCGCGCGTCAGGGTGCCGGTCTTGTCGAGGGCCAGCGCCCGCAGGCGGCCAAGGTTCTCGAGATGCGCCCCTCCCTTGATCAGGACACCGTGGCGAGCAGCCTGCGCGATCCCGGCCAGGACCGCCGCCGGTGTACCCAGCGCCAAGGCACACGGCGACGAGGCCACCAACAGGGCCATCCCACGATAGAACGACGTTGACCAATCCCAGAAACCAAGCAGGGGCGGCAGGAGGATCAGGAGCAGGTCGGCAATCAGCACCACGGGCACGAACACCCGTTCGAATTGTTCCGTGAAGCGTTGCGTCGGCGCCTGTTGTGCCTGCGCCTCCTCAACCAGCGTGACCACCCGATCGAGGGTGCGGTCCCCGACAGCCCGGGTCGTGCGCACTTGCAACGCGCCCTCGCCATTCACCGTCCCGGCGAATACCTCGTCGCCCGGCGCCTTCTCCACCGGCACGGACTCCCCGGTGACGGGCGCCTGGTTGATACTCGAGTTGCCCTGCGTGACCTCGCCGTCCACCGGGAGCCGTTCACCCGGACGGATCACGACCAGGTCGCCGGGGACCACCTCCTCCACGGGGATCTCGTGTTGTTCGGCCCCCCGCAACACGACCGCGCGCCGCGGCGCGAGTTCCGCGAGTGCGCGAATCGCGTTGCGGGCCCGCCCCAGTGCGTAATGTTCCAAGGCATGCGCCAGCGAAAACAAAAAGAGCAGAAATGCGCCTTCGGCCCATTCACCGAGCAACGCTGCACCAAGTGCCGCGAGCAGCATCAACAGGTCGATGTCGAACGCAAAGCGCCCCTTGCGCGCCGCCGCGACGGTGTGCCGCACCAGATCGAAGCCGCCGAACAGGTAGGCACCCCCATAGAGCACGCGGACCGCCGCTCCCGGCAGACCGCCCCAACGTGCTCCGCTATAGGCGGCGAGGAGCAGCACGCCAGACAGGAGGCTCCACACCAACTCGCGGTGCCGCCGATACCACGGGGTACCTCTGCGCCGCGGTCGGCGTTGGCACCGGCGTTCGGCACCGTGACGCCGGGCAGGCGGCCCACCGCCTCCTGGATGCGTTCCAGCGAGGTCAGCTCACGGTCGAACTCAACGAACGCCTGTTGCGCGGGCAGGTTGATGGACGCCGTGAGCACACCAGGCACCGCCCTGAGCTCCTCCACGAGGCGTCGCGCCGCATCCTCGGCGCCGATCATCCGGACCGCCACCGACACGTGGCCGAAGCGTGCGCTGATCCTGGCGCCGGCCGCGAGCGCCGCCCGTCGCACCTCCGCAAGCGAGAGCTGGGCGGGGTCGAAGTGCAGGCAGAGTTGTCCCGGCGTCGCCCCTCCCGGCGGGACGATGTGGGCCTCGGTCACGCCGGGCTCGGCGCCGAGGATGTCGGTGAGCCGCTGCATGCAGGCATCCTGATCGCCGGGGAGGTCGGGGAGCAGCAGTGCCAGTTCCATACGAAGGCGTTCAGTCATCGAGTCCTCCTCGGGCATCGGCTTCGTCGCTCGTGCTGGCCGCGCGGCGTTCAATGATGAGGTAGAGCAGCGGCAAGACCAGCAGCGTCAGCAGCGTGGCCGTGATCAATCCCCCGATCACGACGGTTGCCAACGGTCGCTGGACCTCGGCGCCGGCGCCGTGGGACAGCGCCATCGGCAGGAAGCCCAGGCTCGCCACCATGGCCGTCATCAGGACCGGGCGGAGTCGAGTCATCCCGCCTTCCCGGACCGCATCCTCCAGCGAGGCGCCACGGGCCGCACCTCGTTCAGGTAGCTCACCAGCACCACGCCGTTCAGCACCGCGATCCCGAACAAGGCGATGAAACCAACCCCGGCGCTGATGCTGAACGGCATGCCGCGCGTGAGCAGCGCGAGCACACCACCGACGATGGCCAGCGGGATACCGGTGAACACCAGCGCCGCCTGGCGCAACGAATTGAACGTGGCGAAGAGCAAGAGGAAGATCAGCAGGAGGGACAACGGCACCACCAGCATGAGACGCTTGGTGCCCCGCTCGAGATTCTCGAATTGTCCGCCGAATTCGACCCGGTACCCGGCCGGCAGCGTGATCGCCCCGCTGCTGAAGAGTCCCTGGACTTCCTTGACAAACGACCCCATGTCCCGATTGCGCACATTCCCCTCGATGATGACGAGGCGAGAGCCGTTCTCGTGGCTGAGGTCCGAGGGACCTTGGACCTCCTCGATTCGCGCCAGCTGGCCGAGTGGAACCCGTTCGCCACCAGGCGCGCTCACCAGGAGCGCCGCGATCGTCTCGCGACTTGCCCGCACGGACTCCGGAAAGCGGACCGACAGCTCGAAGCGTCGCTGGCCCTCCAGGACGGTCGTGGCGATGGCCCCACCGATGGCCTCGACGGTGCGCATCACGTCCGCGGAGTTGATGCCATACCTGGCAAGTTGCTCCGGCAGGACGCTGATCTGCAACTGCGGCATCCCGGTCAACTGTTGTGCCTTGAACCCGGTCGCTCCCTCGAGTCGGGCCACCGCCGCGACCGCCTCGTCGGCCTTGGTGCGGAGCACGTCGAGGTCTTCACCGAAGATCTTGATCGCGAGGTCGGAGCGCACGCCGGCGATCAATTCATTGACGCGGAGCTCGATCGGCTGGCTGAAGCCGAAGACCACACCGGGAATGCCCTCGAGGACCTTCGTCATCTCCGCCTCGAGTTCGGCCTTCCCCGTCGCCCGCGTCCATTGGTCCGGCGGGGTCAGCATCACCAGCACGTCGGAGATGTTGACGCCCATCGGATCGGTTGCAATCTCCGCACGCCCGGTCTTGCTGACCACGTCGGTCACCTCGTCGGGGAACGCCGCTCGCAGGCGCGCCTCGATCAGCGTCGACTGGCGAACCGATTCCTCCAGCGAGACGCTCGGCAAGCGCAGGATCTGCAGGGCGAACGAGCCTTCGTCCAGTCGGGGAATGAACTCCGATCCGAGAAATGGAATGACCGCGACCGAGAGTCCGACCGCTGCGGCCGACAGCACCAGCACTCGCCGACTGTGCGCGAGCGTCCATTCCAGGGCTGGCTGGTAGATGCGCTTGGCATGCCGCATGAACCAGACATCCTTCTCCACGATCGGTCCGCGAAGCCCGAACGCAATCAGCACCGGAGTCAGCAGAAAGGTCAGGAGCAGGGAGCCGGCAACCGCGAAGACCACGGTCAGCGCCATGGGGCGAAAGAGCTTGCCCTCGACGCCTTCCAGGCTGAGGATCGGCAGATACACGACGATGATGATGCCGACGCCGAACAGGATCGGACGGGAGACCTCGCCGCAGGCGAAGCGCACGGTTTCGAGGGAACCCTCGCTTCTTGTGCTCACGCTCTCCGAGGTGCCGCATGGCGTTTTCGACCATCACGACCGAGCCATCCACCACCAGGCCGAAGTCAATTGCGCCGAGGCTCATCAGGCTGCCGGCGATGCCCGCTTGCAGCATCGCACTAAAGGCGAAGAGCATCGAGAGCGGGATCGCCAACGCGACAATCAACGCGGCTCGGAGGTTTCCCAGCAGGAGAAACAGCACCGCCACCACGAGCGCGGCGCCCTCGAGCAGATTCCGCTCGACCGTCCCGATGGTTCGATCGATCAACTCCGTCCGGTCGTAGAACGGCTTCATCGTCACCCCATCCGGCAGGGTGGACTTGGCCGCCTCGAATTTCTCCTTCACGGCGCCGACGACGGTCCGCGCATTTTCGCCAATGCGCATCATCACGATGCCGGTGACCACTTCGCCACGACCATCCTTGGTGACCGCCCCCTGCCGGAGCGTGTGGCCGATGGTCACGTCGGCCACGTCCCGCACCAGGACCGGCACGCCGTTGCGGCTGGTCAGCACGATGCTCCGGATCTGATCGAGACTCTGCACCTGCCCCACGCCGCGGACGACGAGTTGCTCGGCGCCGCGCGTGATGTAACCGCCTCCCGCGTTGAGATTGTTCGTCTCGATGGCCTCGAAGACCTGATCCAGCGTCAACTGATACTGGATCAAGGCCTCCGGACGCACCAACACCTGATACTGCTTCTCGAAGCCGCCGAACGAGTTCACCTCGGCGACGCCCGGGACGGTGCGCAGCTGCATCGACACGATCCAGTCCTGGATCGTCCGCAGTTCCGTCGCATCAATCGTCGAACCGGAATCGGCCTCGACCGCGTACTGGAAAATTTCGCCGAGGCCGGTACTTGTCGGCCCCATTTCCGGGTTCCCCAGACTGGCGGGGATGGCCTCGCGGGCGAGCTGCAGTCGCTCCTGGACCTGTTGTCGGGCAAAATAGATATCGGTGCCGTCGTGGAAGACGACGGTGACCTGGGAGAGTCCGAATTTGGAGAGGGAGCGAATTTCCTCGAGATTTGGCAACCCGAACATCGCCAATTCGACCGGCAGGGTGATCTGGCGTTCGACCTCAACCGGCGATAGCGCGGGCGCGTTGGTGTTGACCTGCACCTGCACGTTGGTCACATCCGGGACGGCATCAATCGGCAGTCGCAGCGCCGACCAGATTCCGATGCCAGCCAGCCCGAGTGTCAGGGCGAGGACCAGCAAGCGATTGGACAGGGAAAAGGCAATCACGCGATTCATGGAGTCTGATTCCCCGGTCAATGCCCGTGCTCGCCGATCTCGCCCTTGGCGAGTTCGGAGCGCAACATGAAGGCACCGGCCACCACCACCGGCTCGCCGGCCTTGAGCCCGGAAAGCACCATCACACGCGTGCCCCCAGTCGGTCGACCGAGCAGGACGGTACGCGCGACGAACTCCCCGGGATGCTCGCCCGGGACGAAGACCACTTTCCGGCCCTCCAGCTCCTGCACTGCATCTTGTGGCACAACCGGAAAGGCCTGGCCACCAGCCCGTGGCGCGATCACCGCCGTGGCAAACATCCCCGGGCGCAGGGCTCCGTCGCGGTTGGGGACCTCGATGCGTGCGCGCACCGTCCGCGTCGCACTGTCGAGAACTGCACCAACATGGACGATCTGTCCGGTGAATTCGCGATCGGGCCAGGCGGTGGTTGTCAGCAGGACCTGCTGTCCGCGGGCAACCGTCGGCAGATCCCGCTCGAAGATGTCGAGGAGCACCCAGACTTGGCGCAAGTCCGCGACGACGAAGAGTTGATCCTCGGGCCCCACCATCTCGCCGCGACTCACCCCCCGCTCTACGACGACCCCCGCGAACGGCGCCGTCAACCCGAACTCCCCGCCACTCCCGTGGCCGGCGCCGAGCACCCGGAGTCGCTCCCGGAGCTCCGCAGCGCAGCCTCGGCACGCCGAAGGTCGGCCTTGGCATCGAGCAATTCTTTGCGACTGGAGATGCCCTGCTGCTCGAGCCGCTGCTCGCGATTGAAGTTTTCCTGGGCGATTTCGAGCAGCGCCTCGGCTTCGAGTTCATCACTCCGCACCTCCCCAACCTCCGGGACTCTCGAGGATGGCCAGGACCGATCCCGCCGTGACTTGGTCGCCGATATCGGCGCGTAGCGTGAGGATGCGCCCGGCGGCCCTCGAGCCGATATGACTCACGAGGTTGGCATCGTAGGTCACCGAGCCGGTGACCGAGAGCATCTCCCCGCTCACGCTCGCGACGGTGTCTACCCGGATGCCGAACTCAGCTGCCGCCGCACTGTCGATGCGGACTTCATCCGCAACCGCGCTGTCTGCTGACGTCGTGGCCGCCACCTCCTCCGTCGACGGCACGGCACGATCGCCGCATGCGGTGAGGAGCAGGAGCACGGCCGTAACAGGGGCCAAATGGCGGATGGGGGTATTCATCGGTTGTCCTCAGCGGAGGGGGCGCGCGACGACGGAACAGGGGTGATCGGCGTGGCCGTGGCGAGATGGAGACGCACCAGCGCCTCACGATGGACCTGCCACGCGCGCCAGAAATCCAATTCGGCATCGAGGAGTTGGTTGCGGATCAGGAGCACCGTTGGGAGCGCAAGCTTTCCGGCTTGATAGGCAGAGTCCACCAGGGCGAGGTTCCGTCGGGCGGGCCCCAGCACAAGGGACTCCAGCGTCGAGACTTCTTCGGTCGCCGCTTGCAGGGTGCGATAGGCCTCGGCGACTTCCGCGCCAACGGCCAACTCGAGTGCCGCAACGCGCGATCGCGCCTGCGCGACGCGCGCCTCCTCCTGGTCCACCCGGCCTTGGGCCCGATCGACGACGGGGAGCAGCACCGAGATCCCGAGCCCGAAACGTGAGGCCTGTTCCCCAGCATCCCGCTGGTTGAACGCGCTGAGCCGCGGAGTGGGAATTGCTTCCCGGGCGGCAAGCCGACGCAACGAGGCGGACTGCGCCAGCTGCCGACGCCCGGCCTCGAGATCGGGGCGTGTTGCCAACGCCACCGCGATCAGGGAGTCTTCGTTGAGGGGACCGCCGTCGGTGCCGACCACGCCGCGTCGACGAGCCGGATCGGTGTCACCGAGGAGACACCGATCAATCGGCGCAGTTCGAGCAGCGCGGCCGTCGCGTCGCGACGCGCCGCCAGGAGACGCGCCCTGCTGCGCCCGAATTCGATGTCCGTGAGGTTGGCCTCCAGGGCACTGATCTCGCCTTCGCGGAGCTGGATCCGGGTGAGATCGAAGAATCGCTGGGAGGCGGCGGCCATCTGCTCGGCGAGCTGCAAGCGCCGCTCAGCCGCCACCGCCCCGAAAAACGCCAGCGAGACCGTGGCTTCCGCGAGTCGCACGGCATCGGCCGTGGTGGCGTTCGCCCGCTCCATTCCGGCGCGCGCCGCGGCAATCCGGAGCCCACGCTGACCTGCCCACGGCAGCTCCAGCGAGAGACCCACGGTGTACGCCTGCGTCCCGCCCAGCGCCCCGGTCTCGTATTGCTGGAAATCGATCGCGGGGTTCAGCCCGTCCAATCGAGATTGGCGGTATTCGCCCCGCGCGATCGCGGCGCCCTGACGATCAGCCTGGAGGCCGGGCTCGCGCTCCAACGCGAGGCGACCCGCCTCGCGCAGCGTCAGCACGATCGTGTCCGGTGGCGATGGCATGCCACTCATCTGCGGCCCCTGTGGAAATGCAGGCGCGTGACGGTTGCTAGACAACATCAGGATCATGACCGCGTGGACCGCGATCAGTGGAATCGGTTGCATGCCTTCCCCTCGTGAAGTCCGCAGCGGTCCCGGTGCGCAAGCGCGCGCATCGCGCGAGCCCGGGCACAGGACATCTCAGGACAATGGACGATTGTGTGCGTGGGACGCGGGCTGGACGGTGGCGCGATGGCGCCGCGACGTCAGCCGGGGAGGCTCAGGCTCGTGGGGGGTGGAACAGCACCACGGGGGCGATGCGAGGGAGTCGCGGACGGAGGGCGCGTAGCGGGGACTCAGTCGTCAACCCGACCGACGGCGGCGGCGTCATGGCGGACGCGAATGGCACGCCATGTTGATGCGTGCAATGGTCGGCGCCAGTGCCATGTTCGTGCCGAGGTCCGTGGGGTGTGTGGCGCCCGGAGGGCCATCTTCATGACCATGATCGCCGGAGGATACCAGCGCGTGCGCCGCACTGAGGCCATTCGCCTCATGGTGCACAGCACCGTCCCGGAGCGCGCCAAAGGCAGGTTCCACCATCGAACCCGCCATCAGCACAACCATTATCCAGGACATCCAGCGGTGTCGCGACAGGGCGTGGCTCCGAGGCAAGAAAGGGCGGCCTGCACGTGCAGGCACTCCCGAGTAAAGAACGCCGGGCCGCTACCCGATGTCAACAGCCGCCCTGCAGGCTGCGGGACCCCGCGAGTCACCGCGGCGGAATCACGGCCTCGTAGGTGCCCTGTGTCACCAGCGTGATCGTGATCGGCGTCGTGCCACGATTGCGCCAGAACCACCCGTGATTGCCGTCAAACGCGGCGACGAGCGTTCCCTGGTCGGCCCCGACATTCGATCCCCGTTTATAGCCGTGGTAGGAGCTTGGCCTGCCGACGGCGTCACAGTGCGCATCGACATTGACCACACCGTGGTCGGTAGACCAGGAGTAGTCGGCTCGGGCTCCCTTCCGCATCCGGAGCTTGATCTCCTTCCCCTGATTCGGCTCGAGCGTGACCGTGGTGACATGGCGAGTCGTATCCGGCGGGGCAACCGCGACCGGAGGCACATTCCGCGAGCTGGGCGCGATGCTGTCGGGCGGCGACGCCTTCGCCGCTGCCGCGATGCCGCACGCCAGTGGCACCAGGACATCGGCGCTGCCCGCAAAGAGCGCCTGGAAGAAGAGTGCGGTCTCGGCCCCCTCGCGGTAGACGGCTAGAAACGCGATCAAGGTCAGCGCCCCACTGCCGCCCAGCGCGAGCGCGCGGCCCACCTTGTCGCGAATGAACGCCTGCCAGCGCGCGGCCTCGGCGTGAGAGAACAACCAATAGCTGATCGAGAACAGGCCGGCGACCGGAATGAGCACGGTCGAGCCCTCCGGCACCTCGCGGCTTGCCGGGGGCGCACCGCAACACGGTCGCCAGCACGGCCGCCGTGGCCACGCCGCGGGCGTCGGCAAGAAAGTCGAACGCTTCCGCGTATTCGTGTTGCGAGACCAGCCGGCCCCCCGCATCCACGGCCTTCACGTACTCTTCGTCCGCGACGCTGAAGACAATGGCGAGCCGTCGCGCCGCCGCTTCCTGCGCTACCGCGATGTGCAGTGGCGGTAGTGCGCTACCAAGAACTGTGCACGACCGCCACAGAGCCGGCCCAGCCTTCCCGAGACTGGACGCGCCCTCACGCGGACCGCTCCAAGCGTCGGTCGATCGTTCGGATCAGCACCAGCACTCCACGCGACCTCGCCGACTTCGCGTACCGGCTCGTGAAGGGTCAGCACTAGTCGGCTCTCGGTGCGTGGCGCGACGGCTGACGCCGGCGCGCCACGTGTCGATGGTCAGTCGCGGAGCATGCGGAGTCCGCTCGCGATCACGACGAACTCACTCAACTCATGCCCGATCACCGCGATGGGCAGCGTGAACTGGCCAAGGACCGCGCCCGTGACGAGCACGAGGATCACCACGACGGACAGCGCGAGGTTTTGCTGAACCACGCGCTGATTCCGCTTCGCGAGGCGCAGCGCATAGACCAGCTTGTCGAGATCGTCGGCCATCAGAACCACATCCGCCGTTTCGAGCGCCACGTCCTTTCCCGCCGCGCCCAGGCCACGCCAACCGAAGCTTCGGGCCAACGCTGCGGCGTCATTGACCCCGTCGCCGACCATGCAGGCGTATTCGCCGCGAGCCGCGAACGCTCCGATGAGGCGCGCCTTGTCCTCCGGCTTGAGATCCGCGTGCACCTCGTCGATGCCGACCTCGCGGGCAATGGCCTCCGCAGTCCGTGCGTTGTCGCCCGTCAGCATCACGACCGTGCGGACCCCTACCTCGTGCAGGGCGCGAATGGCGGACGCCGCGTTCGAGCGCACATTGTCCCGGATGGCCAGCAGTGCCCACGCGCGCGTGGCGTCGCCCACGACGATGACCGTCTTGCCAGTCTCCTGGAGCCGCGTGATGTCCGGAGTCCGCCGAGGCCAGCGACACGGCGAGGTCGTGCTCGAAGAGCGTGGGACTGCCGACAAAGATTTCGCCCTCGCCCGCGTCCGGCACGCGGGCCGCGGCGCCGGCCCCCGTCAACGAGCGGAAGTCGAGGATCGACGATGGCGTGATCCGCTCAGATTCCGCGAAGCTCATCACGGCGCGCGCCAACGGGTGCTGGCTCCGCGATTCGATGCCGGCAGCAATGGCGAGGGTCTGCTCCTGTGGATGCGGCGCGTCCGGCAGCATCACCACGTCGGTCACCTCTGGCTCGCCGTTGGTGATCGTTCCCGTCTTGTCGAGCGCGACGACTGTCACCTTGGCCAGTGCCTCGATGAACACGCCGCCCTTGATCAGCACGCCATTGCGCGCGCCCGTCCCCAGGGCCGCGACGAGCGTGATCGGGATGGAGATGACAAGGGCACATGGCGCGGCCGCCACGATAAAGACCGTGGCGCGCGTGATCCACGTCGTCCAGTCCGCACCGGCTGTCAGTGGCGGCAGCACGGCCATGAGCACGCCAATCGCCAGTACGGCCGGACTGTACCGCTTGCCGAAGCGCTCGATGAAGCGTTCACTGGTGCCCTTGCGCTCGTGTGCCTCTTCGACCAAGTGAATGATGCGCGCGATGGTGTTCTCCGCGAACGCCTTCGTCGCACGTGCCTCGAGCGATCCTTCGCCATTGATGGTACCGGCGAATACCGCGTCGCCGACGCCTTTGAGCACCGGCACGCTCTCGCCGGTGACGGGAGCTTGGTTGACGCTGGAGCTTCCGGTGATCACCTCGCCGTCGGTCGGCATCGACTCGCCGGGCCGCACGATGAACACATCGCCGACGCGCACCTCTTCGACCGGGATCGTGCTCTCGACTGGGCCACCGGGCGCGTCGCGTCGGACGAGGGCCGTCTTGGGCGCCAGCTCCATCAGCGCGCGGACGGCCGACCGGGTCTTCGCCTCGGTGTATCCCTCAGCGGCCTCTGACATCGAGTACAGGAAGGCGAGCATCGCGCCCTCGAGCGGCTCCCCCATCACGGTCGCAACGACAGCCGCGACGGTCATGAGCAGCTCGATCCCGATCTCCCGCTCGAATACCAAGTCTTCGAGCGCTTCGCGCCCGAAGTAGTAGCCGCCAAACAAGAGCGAGGCGACGAACATGCCGGCCGTAACGGGCTCGGCGAATCCAGCGCGGCTCACCAGCCACCCGACCAAGAGCAGCAGACCGGAGACCGCCGACGTGAGCACCTTCGGGTTCTTCCATGGCCGTGGCGTGTCGGCCATCGTCATCGCGGCCTGCGGCGCGAATCCCAACTCCTTGAGCGTATCGCGTAGTCGTTGCTCACTCGTGCCGGCCGGGTCGAACTGCACGACGACACGCGCCGCCTTCGGCGACACGGCGACGTCCTGCACGCCGGGCGCCGCGCGAAGTGCCCGCCCGATGCGATTGGCGTCGCTGTCGCAGTCGAGGTTCGCGACCCGCACATCGAGGTGGCCCCTCGAAGCCGGGCGCGAACTCGCTTCGGGCGCCGTGCGGTCCGGGTCGGATCCTGGTTGGTCCGTCCGGCTGCCCGGCGTCGTCCTGAATGTCATCAGCGGTCTCGATGCGCAGAGGTGAGGTTGCGAGGGCGACTCAACGGCCAGCCAACGCGCATGGCTCGGGTCAGCCAGTGCGCCTGGTGGGAGCGCCGACGGCACCGGCCGCGATCACGTGTCGCACGCCCTCGAGGATGAGTTGCGTCACGTGGGCGTCATCAAGGCGGTAGTACGCGATCTTCCCCTCGCGCCGGAACCGAACGAGGCGAAGATGCCGGAGCGCGCGAAGGGAATGGGACACGGCGGAATCGGACGCGCCCAGGAGCGCCGCAAGGTCACAGACGCACAGCTCGTCCACATCCGGGGCGGCCAGCGCGGCCACAATGCGCAGCCGGGTCGGATCGCCGAGCATCTTGAAGGTTTCCGCAAGCGTCGCCACTGCTTCCCGCATCCGGAGTGCCTGACGCGCGCGCGGCACACGAGCTCGTCGACGTACTCGATTTCGCAGAGGTCCGGCGCGGGAGTGGATCGTTTCGTCTTCGTCGTCATGAGCAGTCCTTGGACGTATGTGCACCTGTTCAGCTGAACGTACTCTTGGTCGACGCTGCTAACAATGGTTAAACCATTCCCGTCCGGTGCGAGTAAGGCACCCCCGACAGCAACGCGGCGTGTCGGTCAGAAGCGCATCTTCACTGCCGGGTCCGCTCGGCGAACGTCCAGTGCTGGTCGCGGAAGGTCACGCCTGTCCACGTAAGACGCCGCGGTGGCGCGCCTCGAGCCCCTGGAACGGTGTCACTCGTCACCGGCGCGCATTCCGAGTTTCGCCCATGCTGTCGGCACACGCACACCACGCGCACTTTGCGCCCGTCTCCCACCCGCTCCTGTGTCCACCGTCGCGATGTTGCGATGTTGCGATGTTGCGATGGCGCGCTCCCGGGTCGCGAGCGCCCCGCC
>JADJAK010000003.1:590000-629246 GCA_016704275.1 Gemmatimonadota bacterium | reverse complement strand
TGACCTGTTCGTCACCCAACGGGTGATCCTCCAGCCTCGACTCGAAGCGAATGCCGCGTTGCAACGCATGGAACAATTCGGCGTCGGGTCCGGGTTGAATGATCTCGATCTCGGCTTCCGCCTGCGCTATGAAGTGAAACGTGAGTTCGCCCCATACATTGGCGCGCGATGGGCACAGAAGATCGGTGGCACCGCCTCCACGGCACGGATGCGGAGACGCCACAGGATCCGTTGCATTCGTCGGTGGGCTGCGGATGTGGTTCTAGCTCGGAGTTTGTGGCCACAGCGAAGTGGCTTTCCTACGGAGGGTTTGTGGAATCACCCCAGGCATCAGAGCAATCGATAGTGTCAGAAATAGTGAATCAACGGCTCGGCCTCGACGGCCTGGATTACCTCGTCCCGGTGCGTGCTGGACAATTTGATTTCATGCTCGGCGCGCTGACGCTCGTTGCATTAGTGCTCCTCGCACTCACAGGTGTGGTCCTCACGCAGTTCTTCAATCCTGCGGTGAACGGGGCGCATGACTCGGTGCGCTACATCCTCACGGGAAGTGCTGTGGTCGCATTGCTCCGGGATGTCCACATCTGGAGCGCGTCGGCGAGCTTGACCCTGGTCTTCTCGCATCTGGTCGCGGTGTTCTGGCGCGGCGGGTTCAGAAGGCCGCGCGAAGGGATGTGGTGGAGTGGCGTACTCCTCCTTGCCGTGCTCTTCGGGCTGGCACGGGTACGGTGTTGCCTGGAGATCAGGGAGCCGTGGAAGCGCTCTCCCATGCCACAGCGGCCGCGAAATTGGTCGGCCCGTTGGGCGCCGTGCTGACGGAAGGATTCACTCCGTCGTCCCCCTTAGCGACCCGGTTGTATGGCATGCACGTCTCCGTGCTTCCGCTTGCCCTCGTGGCGGTGTTGGCACTGCATCTGTGGCTGATCCGGCAACTCAGCGTCAGTGCGGACGGCGAGACCCAGGAGTCGTTTCGTCGCCACCTGCGCCGGGTGGGTGGATTCGGGTTCTTGTTGGTCTCGGTGGTGACAACCCTCGCGCTCGTCTTTCCCTGGGATCTCCTCCAACCTGGGATCGATGGGGTTGGAGCTGACCAAGCCATTGTGGCCTTTCCTTGGATCTATGCCGCGGAGAATCTCTTCGGGCTGACCGGGATGATGTTGGCACCCGGCGTGCTATTTGGTTTTCTCGCCTTGGTACCGGTCGCGGATCGCCGGGACGGCCGCGGGGCACAGGTGGTCCGGGTGGTCGGCGTGGTCCTCTTCGCCTTGATGGTGACCGGGATCCTCTATGCGGCGCTCGCGCCGGCGCAGCCCCACCTAAACATGGCCATGTAGCGGAGTGTGCTTATGCGAGTTTCATTCAAGTCCATCTTTCCCCTTGCCGTTGTCATGCTGGCGTTTCTGGGCAACCCGCCGAACGTGCATGCGCACGACAAGGGGGTGTTGAAGATTGCCTCGCGGATCTTCGGCGTTGGTGATAGCGTCGATGTGCGCGGCGAAGAGTTTCGTGCCGGTGCGCAGGTGAAGTTGGTGCTCGTGGGAGTCGACGGGCGTCGTCCACTCGGCGAAGTGAAAGCCGACACCGGCGGGCGCTTTGGGATTGGAGTTGCTCTGCCGAGCGATGTGCGGCCTGGACTCTACCGAATTGTCGCGGTCGCGGCGGACGGTGACGAAATCAGCGGCGTCAACGTGGAACTCCTCGCAGGTGCCGCGCCCGACGGCGCGACCATGGATCACTCGGAGATGGTGATGCCCTCAGCCGAACCGCTCGACCTTGAACGCGCGGGAGTCCACTCGTCACAGGCGTGGCAAGGTTCTGGCGGGGCTCTCCTTGCTGCCTGGAGTCGTGTTGCTTCGGCGCCCGCGAGGAAGGGGCCGACGGTGTGAGATAGGCCTCGGCTCTCCATGGCATCACGCACTTCCTCGGCGTGTGATGCCCAGTGGTCAGTGATACCTATCTGCTCGATCTCTTTGTATCGGATGTTTCTGCCGGTTCATCTCCCAACGCGGAACGGCGGAAATTATTGGCCCGGAATCGGCATCGGGGGATCACTCGCCCGGCGAGCCCTGCTACCGGTTTGCGTCAACCGCACGATCCACTTCCCGCCGCGCTTTTCGAGGATCGCAGTGCCTCGCCCAATCACGTCGATCTTGCGTTCCCCAATGTCCGCCGCAAGGGCGTAGCGATAGGTGACCCAGGCGAGCTCGCCCACGACCCGGGCCTCGATCTCAATAGGCCGGTACCGGAAGTGCTTGAAGTCCTTGAGTTCCGGACCGAGGTGGTTGTCGCGATAGTCCCGCCACCCGCGATTAATGCCAGCCCCTCGACGACCAAGAGGCTATCGCCGGCGTACAGCGTATCCAACGCGGCGAAGTCACTCCGCTCGGCGGCGGCAAAGAGCGCCACGATAGTACGCACGGCAGACTGCGCGTCCGGCCCCATGCCCGTAGTGGGGGTCTGGGCGGAGATCGTGGCCGACGCTCCGAGCAGGGCGAGTCCGACGGCAATCGCACGGGCGGACGAAGTGATTTGCATGTTGATGCTCCATGGGCCAAGGGAGCCGACTGCGGCTGCAGACGTACCACGCTTCGTTCGACTGAACCTGCTGCTCTGCGGAATACTACCAATTGGTTGCGGCTATTGGGCTTGCGAGCCGCCCCACGTGGAACCGCGGGGAAATCATCCGAGGATGAGGCAGAGCAGGGCCTCGGAGGCCGTGAAGCGGCTCACGGTCAGTCCACTGCTGCTCGCCGCAAGGGGTGCTTTTGTGATCATGGGTGAACGTGCTATGCAGGACTTTTGTTGGTAGGACTCCCGCGGAACACCGCGGAATACGCGACCTCCGAGGACAGGCGCCGGGGGAAATGGCGTCTTGGCGGGCTTTGTGGGCTGTGGGGACTGGCGCGGACAACCCCAATCGTTTTTCAAGACCGGTGCATTCAACCGCGCTGCCACCACGCCTGTTTGCTGGAAATGCGCACTTTGCAGCGAGTTGCCAAGAGACTCCGATGCGGTTTGACATCTGGCCGCTTGGTGAGAGTGCTGACCGATTCGCGGGCGGGGAGCACCGGTGCTGACGGCGGCATAGCGAGCGTGACGGGAATACGGACGCGCGTCTTGTCCCACTGCACCACGCGGTCCGCTACTCCGGTGCCGCTGGGGATCAGCTCCATGCGGAGCAAGTCCTCGCTCTGCGTTGTGACTTCCACGGTGACGCTGCCGGTGCCGTGGTCAAGGCGCCGGACCGTGCGGTCAATCGGCGTGCCCCATCATTGCGCTCCGCGATTGACCACAATTTGCCAGTCGCGCGAATTGGGGATCGCGGTCACCGTGTGCCATCCGGCCTCGACGGCCCGGGTGGTGCGGGGGAAAATGGGGTTCGCCCATCCGCAATGGTGCCCCGAAGGGGACCAGTCGGCTCATAACGGGGCGGCCGAGCTTCCGCGGGCGGCTGTAGCACGCCTTGACCTGATGATTGCCGAGCAACACGGACGTCGAATCGAACGGACTGGCACGAATCTCCAGATCCGCGCGCGGCCCCTGGACCCAGCGTGGCGGCAATGTCGCCGGGGTTTGTGCCGAGGCGGCACCGATTGGCGGCAAGACCGATGCAATGCAGAGGATGCCGAAATGACGGGTCATGCAGAGGGCTCGACGTCGCGTAGGAGAAACGGAGAACCGTTGGTCGCTACGTGGCCTGGACTCAGCGGGACGGGGCACCAAGGATGATGATCAAGAGGCCGGTGAGAATGACGGCGCCGCCGAGCAGATCGCTGGGCCGTGGTGACACTCCGTCGACGACGCGGAGCCACACGAGTGCCGCCACGACGTAGACGCCGCCGTATGCCGCGTAGACTCGCCCCGACGCGGTGGGGTGCAGGGTGAGCAACCAGGCGAAGGCCGCCAGCGACAGGGCAGCAGGAAGGAGGAGCCAAGCGCTCCCCCGTTGCCGCAACCAGAGGTACGGAAGGTAGCAACCGATCAACTCGGCGAGGGCTGTGACACCGAAGAGCGCAAGGGTCCGGAAGGGATTCATGCCCCAAGCCCACCGATCTGCAGGCTGGCCTTCCGGCTGCGGACGCCCTGCCATTGCTCGCGCCGATCCATGACACTCCCCACGTTCGGGTGCGACCGTCACCAACCTTGCCAATGACTCGGTTGCAACATATCATCGGATGACTATGCCACGCCTCCGGTGGACCGCTCACACCCTGATCGCACTGCTGCTTGCTGCCGGTGGCGCACAGCCGGCTGTGCAGCTCTGGCATCTCGCTGTGCACGCGGGCGCGGCCCTGGACCACGGAGAGCATCATACCACGAAGCAGGACCCGGTGGGTGACTCCACCTCTCACATCGAGGCCCAGGCGCTCAGCCACGAGCACCTCTCTTTCGATTCCTCGTTCCGGACACCACCAGATCAGTTGACCATCATCGGCCCGCCGACTGGTGCGCCACTGGTTATCCGGCTGGTCGTCGCGACCGCGACAGCCCCGCTCCCCGCACCACCCGGACACGTTCCGAGGCCTGAACCAGGCCACGACGTGCGATCCCGCCCCCCGCCGACCGTCTGACCCGGCGTGGCCATCAGGCCGCGCCCGTTGTGCATCCCCATATCACCACCCCGCGTTCACGATCTCGGCCCGGCCGGGCCGTGTCGTTCGTCCTCCTCAGGGGCAACCCGGAGTCTGGCTACTGTGAGCTGCAATTCTGGCAGGACACTTCTGCGCGACACAGCCTTGGGTCGTCGATGGCTTGGCGCGCTGATCGCCGTGACATTGGTCGCGGGCTGCGGCACGGCGGGCGTGGCCCCGTCCACGCGCCCCGTGGCGCGGAGCGAACCGATGACACCGGAGGGTTCGTCGTCGGAACGGCGTGCGGACAATCCTGTTGGCGACATCACCCTCCAGGACGCGATCTCGCTGGTGGTGCGACAGCGTCCCGAGCTGGCGGCGTTTGGATGGGAGCGGAGTGCGCGCGACGCACAGCTGCGCCAAGCGGGAGCCTATCCCAACCCGGTCGTCGAGGGCGTCGCCGAAAATGTGGCTCCCAGCGCTGCCCTGCGCCCGTTCAGCGGCGTCGGCGGCGTCGTGCAATCTCAGACGACCGTGACGCTCTCGCAGCTGATCGAGCTTGGTGGTGAGCGTTCGGCCCGTCGCGAGGCCGCGACCGCGCAGCGTGATGTCGCGACGGCGGACTACGACCTCGCGCGACTGGCCGCGCAGGCCGACGCGACGCAAGCGTTCCTTGCGGTCTACGTCGCGCAAGAGGCCGTGGCACTCGCGGACCAGACGGTGCAGCTGGCACAATCGGCCGAAACGAATGTCGGGGCGCGGGTCGAGGCCGGCGACTTGGCGCCGATCGAGTCCACCCGCGCCGCGGTGGTGCGCGCGGCGGCAGCAGTTGAATTGGCACGCGCGCGGCGCGACTTGGCGATGCACCGCGAACGCCTCGCGGCGATGTGGGGGAGCTCGACCGCCACATTCGGGCGGGCAGTCGGGGATCTTCCCACACCGCTCGAGCCCCCCGTGCTGAGCGCGCTCGCCGCACGTCTGCCGGAGGCTCCCCAGGCCATCCGTCGCGCGGCGCTCGTGCGCAGCGATCGGGGACTGCTCGCACTCGAGCGCGCGAAGCGGATTCCGGATGTGGCGCTGGCGGCTGGCCTGCGACGCTTCGGTGACTTGCAGGGCCAGGCCTATGTCGTGGGCGCCACGCTCACCTTGCCGCTGTTTGATCGCAATGGGGGAGGTATCGCCGAAGCGGTCGCGCGGGTCGCCAAGGCGGAGGAGACGTCGCGCGCGGACCAACTGCACGCGGGGGTTGCCGTGGCCGCGGCGCACCGGGCGGCCCAGACCGCATTCGACGAACTTCGTGCGCTCGACACCACGGTCCTCCCCGGAGCCATCGCAGCCTTTGACGCCGTGACCGAGGGCTTTCGGCTTGGCAAATTTGGGTATCTGGACGTCCTGGAGGTGCAACGCACCCTGATTGCCTCCAAAGGACAACGGTTGCGGGCACTGTTGGACTACTACCATGCGACGGCGGAGCTTGAGCGTTTGCTCGGAAGCCCGATCGATCCCACCCCACGCCCGTCTCCGCCACCCGGCGAGGAGTCGTGATCATGTTGCGAACCAGGACGACGACCGTCATCGTCGCGATCATCGGCGTGGGGCTAGCCTTGACCGCGCTCATCCTCGTCAACGGGCCGCGCGGCACGACGAGTGAAGCCGCCGAAGCCGCCGAGGCGCCGGCCTACCCTCGAGGTCCCCACGGCGGTCGCCTGCTTTCCGAGGGGGCGCTCCAGCTCGAGGTCACCATCTACGAGACGGGTGTCCCTCCGCAGTTCCGGATCTACCCGTTCGATGGGCAACTCCAACCGGTGCCACCCAGCGCGGTCGCCTTGCAAGTGGAATTGCACCGACTTGGGGGGCGCATCGACCGTATCGCGTTCCGGTCGGAGGCAGATTATCTGCAGGGGCAAAATGTTGTGGAGGAACCCCATTCGTTCGATGTCAAGGTCTCGGCCACCTATCGGGGGCAATCCTACGCCTGGAGCTACGCGCAAATCGAAGGCAAGGTCGAACTCGGGGCCGCGCAACGCGCCAGTGCCGGGATCGTACTCGATACCGTCGGTCCCCGCCGCATGGTGACCACGATCGACCTCCCCGGCGAGGTGAAGGCCGATGCGACCCGGCGCGCCGAGGTGGCGCCGCGCGTTGGTGGCGTGATCATCGCGGTCCTCAAACAGGAAGGCGATCGCGTGGTCCGTGGCGATGTCCTCGCCATCATCGAAAGTCGTGAGTTGGCGGACGCCAAGAGCGCGTACCTCGTGGCCGAGCGACAAGTCGATTTTGCGACGACGACGCTGCAGCGTGAGGAGGCGCTGTGGCAGCGGAAAATTTCGCCCCAGCGCGACTATCTCGCCGCGCAGCAGGCGTTGGATGAGGCCACTCTCCGGCTTCGGGTTGCCGGACAGGGGCTGGTGGCCCTCGGGCTGCCGCCCGATGCGCTGCCGACCCTCCGCAACGAACCGCCCGAAGCGGCCGCTCGACTCGCCATTCGGGCGCCTCGTGCCGGCACCGTCACGGTCCGGGCCGCCTCCGAGGGGGAAACGGTGTTGCCCAACGCGAGCCTCTTCGTCGTGAGCGACCTCGCCGCGGTCTGGGTGGAAGCCGCCGTCCCGGCCGCCGATCTCGGCGTCGTGCGCCAGGGCCAGGAGGCCGTCGTGGTCTCCACCGATCTGGCGCGAGAAGTCCCGGGGCGCATCAGCTTCCTCGGGCCGGTGATCGGTACTGCCTCGCGGACCGCCGTCGCTCGCATCGTGTTGCCCAACACTGGCGGGGAGTGGCGGCCGGGTCTGTTCGTCACGGTGCGCATCACTCGGGAGGCCACGACGGTCCCGTTGGCGGTCGCGGCCGAAGCAGTCCAGTCCTTCCGGGATTGGCAAGTCGTCTTCGTCCGCCATGGCGACTGGTTTGAGGCGCGTCCGCTGACGCTGGGGCGGAGTGACGGCGCGTGGGTGCAGGTGTTGAGCGGGCTCGTGGCAGGCGATGAGTATGCCCGCGCCAATAGCTTTGCCGTCAAAGCCGAGATTGGGAAACTCGGAGCCACACATGACCACTAGCACGGAGCTGACCTGGATTGACCGCCTGCTGGCCGTCTCGATCCGCCAGCGTTGGGCCGTGCTGGGCGGCACGCTGGTGGTGGCGCTCCTCGGCGTCTTCAGTGCCACTCGTTTGCCGATCGACGCGGTGCCGGACATCACCAATGTCCAGGTCCAGGTCAACACGGAGGCGCCGGGCTATTCGCCGTTCGAGGCGGAGCAGCGCGTGACCTACCTGGTGGAGACCGCGATGGCGGGCTTGCCCGCACTCCAGGAGACCCGCTCCATCTCGCGCTACGGCCTGTCGCAGGTCACGGTGATCTTCGAGGACGGCACCGACATCTACTGGGCTCGGCAACTCGTCGGCGAACGCATCCAGGAGGCAATGGCACGGATGCCGGCGGGCCTCGCCCCCAGCATGGGCCCGATTGCGACGGGGCTCGGCGAGATCTTCATGTGGACCGTGGAGCCAAAGCCCGGTGCCCTGAACGAGGACGGGCGGCCCTACTCGGCGATGGACCTTCGGACCATCCAGGATTGGATCGTGCGACCCCAGCTGAAGACGGTCCCGGGAGTCGCCGACGTCAACACGATCGGCGGCTTCACCAAGCAGTTCCATGTCACGCCGGACCCTGGGAGGCTGGTGGCTTACGGGTTGACGGTGCGCGACGTCCTCGGCGCCTTGAGTGACAACAACAGCAATGTCGGCGCCGGCTACATCGAACGTCGTGGTGAGCAATACCTGATCCGCGCTCCGGGCCAGGTCGCTGGCCTCGATGATATCCGCCAGATCGTGGTCGGCATGCAAGGGAGTACGCCGATCCGTCTCGGTGATGTCGCTGGCGTGCAATTGGGTGAGGAACTCCGGACCGGCGCGGCGACCGAGAACGGCAAGGAGGTGGTACTCGGTACCGTCTTCATGCTGCAGGGCGAGAACAGTCGCATCGTCTCGCAACGGGTCGCGGACAAGATGGTGGCCATCAACCAGACGCTTCCCGCGGGTGTCACGGCCAAGACGGTGTACGATCGCACCACGCTGGTCGATGCGACGATTGAGACTGTCCAGCACAACCTCGTGATCGGGGCGTTGCTGGTGATTGTCATCCTCTTCCTCTTCCTGGGCAACGTGCGGGCCGCGGTGATCACCGCCTTCGCCATTCCGCTCTCCATGCTCTTTGCGATGTCGGGGATGGTGCTGGGCGGGGTCAGCGGAAACCTCCTCAGCCTCGGCGCGCTGGATTTCGGCATCATTGTCGACGGCGCCGTGGTCATGGTCGAGAATTGTCTTCGACACCTCGCGAGGCGGCAGCACGAGACCGGTGCTCCGTCGGCCCGTCAGGCGCGGCTTGACGTCGTGCTGCGGGCGGCGCGCGAAGTGTGGCGCCCAACGCTCTACGGCCAACTGATCATCATGGTGGTCTACCTGCCGATCCTCACCCTGACCGGCATCGAAGGGAAGATGTTCTACCCCATGGCCTTTACGGTGCTGGCGGCGCTGTTCGGCGCCATGGTGCTGTCGTTGACCTTTGTCCCGGCCGCGGTGGCGATCTTCGTGACCGGTCGCGTCTCCGAAACGGAAAGCCGCCCGATGCAGTGGGCCGTCCGCGCGTACCGGCCGACGCTTATGGCCGCACTGCGTCACCGGACCATCACGCTGACGGCCGCCGCCGCCCTGCTCGTGGTCACCGGGGCGATGGCCACCCGCCTCGGGAGCGAGTTCCTCCCCAGCCTGGACGAAGGGGACTTATTGGTGCACGCGCTTCGGATCCCGGGGACGAGCCTGTCCACCGCCGTCGAGATGCAGCACACCCTCGAGCGCAAGCTCATGACCTATCCAGAAGTCGCGTATGTCTTTTCCAAGATTGGGACGGCGGAGATCGCAACGGACCCGATGCCACCCAGCGTGGCGGATACCTATGTCATGCTGAAGGCTCAGGGTGACTGGCCCGATCCCGGGCGCTCCAAGGCCGACCTGGTGGCGGAGTTGCAGCGCGATCTGCTTCAGCTGCCCGGCAACAATTACGAATTCATCCAGCCGATCCAGATGCGGTTCAACGAACTGATCGCCGGCGTGCGAAGCGACGTCGCCGTCAAGGTCTTCGGCGACGACGTCGAGGTGCTCGCCGATGTCGGGGACCGCATCGAGGCGGTCCTGTCATCGGTGCCCGGCGCCGCCGACACCAAAGTGGAGCAGACGACGGGGCTGCCGATGCTGACGGTCCGGTTCCAGCGCGAGGCGATGGCACGCCTCGGGTTGACGGTCGCGACGGTACAGGAGGTCGTGGCGGTCGCGTTCGGTGGACGGACGGTCGGAGAGGTCTACGAGGGGGATCGCCGGTTCGACATCGTGGTGCGACTTCCGGAGAAGGCGCGGACGAACATCGAGGAGATGGGGCGCCTGCCAATTCCGTTGCCCACCGGCTCGACGGCGGCATTCGTTCCACTGGATGCCGTCGCAGACATTGAGATCGCCCCAGGGCCGAACCAGGTCAGCCGTGAGAACGGGAAGCGGCGCGTCGTCGTCACGGCGAATGTGCGGGGTCGTGACATCGGATCGTTCGTGGCAGAGGCCGAAGCGCGCATTGCTGCGACGGTCACCATCCCCGCCGGCTACTGGACCGCGTGGGGCGGACAGTTTGAGCAGCTGCTTTCGGCGCGATCACGGCTCCAAGTGGTGGTGCCTGTCGCCCTGCTGCTGATCTTTGGCTTGCTGTACGTGACCTTTGGCGGCATCCGCGATGCGTTGTTGGTTTCCACGGGCATTCCGCTTGCACTCACCGGCGGGGTGCTCTTTCTCTGGGTCGGCGGCATTCCGTTTTCGATCTCTGCGGCAGTGGGGTTCATCGCCCTCTCCGGGGTGGCGGTGTTGAACGGGCTCGTGATGATCACCTTCATCACGCGATTGCGCGCGGAGGGTCATTCCCTCGACGACGCCGTGCTGCATGGCGCGGTGGCACGGCTGCGGCCGGTCTTGATGACGGCCTTGGTGGCGTCCCTCGGCTTCCTCCCCATGATGCTTGCCACAGGTCGAGGTGCTGAAGTTCAGCGGCCGCTCGCCACCGTGGTGGTCGGCGGAGTGCTCTCGTCGACCCTGCTGACGTTGGTGATCCTCCCGGTTTTGTATCGCCTGCTTGCCCGCAAGGAAGCGGAGCAGGCGGCATGAGCCGCAGCCGCGGACACAGGGGCGGCTGGCAGCTGCTACTCGCCGTGGTCGGCGTGACGCTGACGCCAGCCGTCGCCCAGGCACACGGCGTGGCGGCGGGCGACAAGGGGTTCATCCAGGAGAGCGCCGGCATGCTGCTGGTGCCGTTTGCCTACCTCGGTGCGAAGCATATGGTGACCGGCTACGATCACCTGCTTTTTCTGTTCGGCGTCATTTTCTACCTGTATCGCCTCAAGGACGTGGCGATCTACGTCACTTTGTTTGCGATCGGCCACTCCACGACGCTGCTGCTCGGTGTCCTGACCGGCGTCAGCGCGAGTCCCTACCTGATTGACGCCATCATCGGCGGTTCCGTCATCTACAAGGCCTTGGACAATCTCGGAGCATTCCGTGCATGGTTCGGGGTCCAGCCTGACCCCAAAGCCGCGACGCTGGTATTCGGCTTCTTCCACGGCTTCGGCCTGGCGACCAAGATTCTCGATTTCGAGATGTCCCCGGATGGGATGATTCCCAATCTGCTCGCCTTCAACGTCGGCGTCGAAGTGGGGCAACTACTCGCCCTCAGCGCGATCCTGATCGGGATGGCGTACTGGCGCCGCACGTCAGGCTTTGGTCGCCACGCCTACACCGCGAACGTCGCACTCATGACGGCGGGTTTCCTGCTGGCGGGCTACCAGCTCGCTGGCTACTTCCTGACCTGAACACTCCGAGGATCGCCCGATGGTGCCGCACCCCGACGAACCACCGCCGAACGACGCCCAGTCGGCGCATCGATTGCGCCGCTCGACCCTGCTCGCCGCGCTGGTCGCGGTGACGTTGCTGGTGACGACGGTCCTCCCCGCGGAATATGGTGTGGATCCGACGGGGGTGGGCCGGATCCTCGGGCTCACCCAGATGGGATTGATCAAGCGATCGCTGGCCGCCGAGGCCGAGGCCGCGGCAGCGGCGAAGGCCTCGCCGCCCGACAGCATCGCGCCCACCTGGCGGAATGTGCCTCCGGTCGCGGTTGCCCCGCCGGATACGACTCGCCATGTCACCACGGTCACGCTCGAGCCGAATCAGGGGAAGGAGATCAAGCTCCGGATGCGGAAGGGAGCCCGAGCCGACTACTCCTGGTCTACCGACCACGGTGTGGTCAATGTCGATGCGCACGGTGACGCCGTCGGCAGGCCAAGCTCCTACCACGGCTATAAACGGGGCTCGAATGTCGGGGCCGACCAGGGAACGCTCGTCGCCGCGTTTGACGGCAATCACGGTGGTTCTGGCGCAATCGTGGCACGACGCCGATCACGATCACGCTGGTGACACAGGGCACCTACGAGGCCGTGATTCCGCCGCGGTGACTCGCGGGGTCCCGCAGCCTGCAGGGCGGCTGTTGACATCGGGTAGCGGCCCGGCGTTCTTCTCTCGGGAGTGCCTGCACGCAGGCCGCCCTTTCTTGCCTCGGAGCCACGCCCTGTCGCGACACCGCTGGATGTCCCTGGATAATGGTTGTGCTGATGGCGGGTTCGATGGTGGAACCTGCCTTTGGCGCGCTCCGGGACGGTGCTGTGCACCATGAGGCGAATGGCCTCAGTGCGGCGCACGCGCTGGTATCCTCCGGCGATCATGGTCATGAAGATGGCCCTCCGGGCGCCGCACACCCCCACGGACCTCGGCACGAACATGGCACTGGCGCCGACCATTGCACGCATCAACATGGCGTGCCATTCGCGTCCGCCATGACGCCGCCGCCGTCGGTCGGGTTGACGACTGAGTCCCCGCTACGCGCCCTCCGTCCGCGACTCCCTCGCATCGCCCCCGTGGTGCTGTTCCACCCCCACGAGCCTGAGCCTCCCGGCTGACGTCGCGGCGCCATCGCGCCACCGTCCAGCCCGCGTCCCACGCACACAATCGTCCATTGTCCTGAGATGTCCCGTGCCCGGGCACGCGCGATGCGCGCGCTTGCGCGCCTGGACCGCTGCGGACTTCACGAGGGGAAGGCATGCAACCGATTCCACTGATCGCGGTCCACGCGGTCATGATCCTGATGTTGTCTAGCAACCGTCACGCGCCTGCATTTCCACAGGGGCCGCAGATGAGTGGCATGCCATCGCCACCGGACACGATCGTGCTGACGCTGCGCGAGGCGGGTCGCCTCGCGTTGGAGCGCGAGCCCGGCCTCCAGGCTGATCGTCAGGGCGCCGCGATCGCGCGGGGCGAATACCGCCAATCTCGATTGGACGGGCTGAACCCCGCGATCGATTTCCAGCAATACGAGACCGGGGCGCTGGGCGGGACGCAGGCGTACACCGTGGGTCTCTCGCTGGAGCTGCCGTGGGCAGGTCAGCGTGGGCTCCGGATTGCCGCGGCGCGCGCCGGAATGGAGCGGGCGAACGCCACCACGGCCGATGCCGTGCGACTCGCGGAAGCCACGGTCTCGCTGGCGTTTTTCGGGGCGGTGGCGGCTGAGCGGCGCTTGCAGCTCGCCGAGCAGATGGCCGCCGCCTCCCAGCGATTCTTCGATCTCACCCGGATCCAGCTCCGCGAAGGCGAGATCAGTGCCCTGGAGGCCAACCTCACGGACATCGAATTCCGGGCGCAGCAGGGCGCGTCTCCTGGCGGCGCGTCGCGACGCGACGGCCGCGCTGCTCGAACTGCGCCGATTGATCGGTGTCTCCTCGGTGACACCGATCCGGCTCGTCGACGCGGCGTGGTCGGCACCGACGGCGGTCCCCCTCAACGAAGACTCCCTGATCGCGGTGGCGTTGGCAACACGCCCCGATCTCGAGGCCGGGCGTCGGCAGCTGGCGCAGTCCGCCTCGTTGCGTCGGCTTGCCGCCCGGGAAGCAATTCCCACTCCGCGGCTCAGCGCGTTCAACCAGCGGGATGCTGGGGAACAGGCCTCACGTTTCGGGCTCGGGATCTCGGTGCTGCTCCCCGTCGTCGATCGGGCCCAAGGCCGGTGGACCAGGAGGAGGCGCGCGTCGCGCAGGCGCGATCGCGCGTTGCGGCACTCGAGTTGGCCGTTGGCGCGAAGTCGCCGAGGCCTATCGCACCCTGCAAGCGGCGACCGAAGAAGTCTCGACGCTGGAGTCCCTTGTGCTGGGGCCCGCCCGACGGAACCTCGCCCTGGTGGACTCTGCCTATCAAGCCGGAAAGCTTGCGCTCCCAACGGTGCTCCTGATCCGCAACCAACTCCTCGATGCCGGATGGATTTCTGGCGCGCGTGGCAGGTCCATCGTGAGGCGCTGGTGCGTCTCCATCTCGCCACGGCCACGCCGATCACCCCTGTTCCGTCGTCGCGCGCCCCTCCGCTGAGGACAACCGATGAATACCCCATCCGCCATTTGGCCCCTGTTACGGCCGTGCTCCTGCTCCTCACAGCATGCGGCGATCGTGCCGTGCCGTCGACGGAGGAGGTGGCGGCCACGACGTCAGCAGACAGCGCGGTTGCGGATGAAGTCCGCATCGACAGTGCGGCGGCAGCTGAGTTCGGCATCCGGGTAGACACCGTCGCGAGCGTGAGCGGGGAGATGCTCTCGGTCACCGGCTCGGTGACCTACGATGCCAACCTCGTGAGTCATATCGGCTCGAGGGCCGCCGGGCGCATCCTCACGCTACGCGCCGATATCGGCGACCAAGTCACGGCGGGATCGGTCCTGGCCATCCTCGAGAGTCCCGAGGTTGGGGAGGTGCGGAGTGATGAACTCGAAGCCGAGGCGCTGCTCGAAATCGCCCAGGAAAACTTCAATCGCGAGCAGCGGCTCGAGCAGCAGGGCATCTCCAGTCGCAAAGAATTGCTCGATGCCAAGGCCGACCTTCGGCGTGCCGAGGCTGCGCTGCGGAGCTCCCGGGAGCGACTCCGGGTGCTCGGCGCCGGCCACGGGAGTGGCGGGGAGTTCGGGTTGACGGCGCCGTTCGCGGGGGTCGTCGTAGAGCGGGGGGTGAGTCGCGGCGAGATGGTGGGGCCCGAGGATCAACTCTTCGTCGTCGCGGACTTGCGCCAAGTCTGGGTGCTCCTCGACATCTTCGAGCGGGATCTGCCGACGGTTGCCCGCGGACAGCAGGTCCTGCTGACAACCACCGCCTGGCCCGATCGCGAATTCACCGGACAGATCGTCCATGTTGGTGCAGTTCTCGACAGTGCGACGCGGACGGTGCGCGCACGCATCGAGGTCCCCAACCGCGACGGAGCCCTGCGCCCGGGGATGTTTGCCACGGCGGTGATCGCGCCACGGGCTGGTGGCCAGGCCTTTCCGGTTGTGCCACAAGATGCCGTGCAGGAGCTGGAGGGCCGGAAAGTGGTCTTCGTCCCGGGCGAGCATCCCGGGAGTTCGTCGCGCGTACCGTCCTGCTCGGTCGACCGACTGGGGGCACGCGTGTGATGGTGCTTTCCGGGCTCAAGGCCGGCGAGCCGGTGGTGGTGGCCGGTGCCTTCATGTTGCGCTCCGAACTCGCCAAGGGCGAGATCGGCGAGCACGGGCATTGACCGGGGAATCAGACTCATGAATCGCGTGATTGCCTTTTCCCTGTCCAATCGCTTGCTGGTCCTCGCCCTGACACTCGGGCTGGCTGGCATCGGAATCTGGTCGGCGCTGCGACTGCCGATTGATGCCGTCCCGGATGTGACCAACGTGCAGGTGCAGGTCAACACCAACGCGCCCGCGCTATCGCCGGTTGAGGTCGAACGCCAGATCACCCTGCCGGTCGAATTGGCGATGTTCGGGTTGCCAAATCTCGAGGAAATTCGCTCCCTCTCCAAATTCGGACTCTCCAGGTCACCGTCGTCTTCCACGACGGCACCGATATCTATTTTGCCCGACAACAGGTCCAGGAGCGACTGCAGCTCGCCCGCGAGGCCATCCCCGCCAGTCTGGGGAACCCGGAAATGGGGCCGACAAGTACCGGCCTCGGCGAAATTTTCCAGTACGCGGTCGAGGCCGATTCCGGTTCGACGATTGATGCGACGGAACTGCGGACGATCCAGGACTGGATCGTGTCGATGCAGCTGCGCACCGTCCCGGGCGTCGCCGAGGTGAACTCGTTCGGCGGCTTCGAGAAGCAGTATCAGGTGTTGGTGCGTCCGGAGGCCTTGATCCAGTATCAGTTGACGCTGGATCAGGTCTTCGAGGCCATCGAGACGAACAATCTCAACGCGGGAGGCGGTTACATCACGCGCGGCGCCGAGCAACTCGTCGTCCGCGGCGTGGGGCAGGTGCAGAGTCTCGATCAGATCCGAGCATCGTGCTGACCAGCCGCAACGGCGTGCCGGTCTGGTGCGGGACGTGGCCGACGTGACCATCGGCCACACGATCCGGCAGGGGCGGTCACCAGGGATGGTCGTGGCGAAGTGGTCACCGGCATCGTGATGATGCGCATTGGCGAAAATGCGCGGACCGTCGTCGGCGCCGTGAAGGAGAAATTCGAGGCGGCCAAGTCCACCCTGCCGGATGGGGTGACGATGAAGCCGTTCTACGACCGGACGGAGTTGATCGATCGAACCATCGGGACGGTCGAGCGGAATCTGCTCGAGGGCGCCGCGCTCGTGGTGGCGGTGCTGTTTCTCCTGCTGGGAAACCTCCGAGCCGCGTTGATTGTCGCGTTGGCGATCCCGCTCTCGATGCTCTTCGCCTTTAGTGCGATGCTGCAAGCGGGCATCGCCGGCAGCCTGATGAGCCTCGGCGCAATTGACTTCGGCCTGGTGGTGGATGGCTCGGTCGTGATGGTCGAAAACGCCATGCGGCACCTCGGAGAGCGTGAGCACAAGAAGCGAGGGTTCCTCGAAACCGTGCGCTTCGCCTGCGGCGAGGTCTCCCGTCCGATCCTGTTCGGCGTCGGCATCATCATCGTCGTGTATCTGCCGATCCTCAGCCTGGAAGGCGTCGAGGGCAAGCTCTTTCGCCCCATGGCGCTGACCGTGGTCTTCGCGGTTGCCGGCTCCCTGCTCCTGACCTTTCTGCTGACTCCGGTGCTGATTGCGTTCGGGCTTCGCGGACCGATCGTGGAGAAGGATGTCTGGTTCATGCGGCATGCCAAGCGCATCTACCAGCCAGCCCGGGAATGGACGCTCGCGCACAGTCGGCGAAGTGCTGGTGCTGTCGGCCGCAGCGGTCGGACTCTCGGTCGCGGTCATTCCATTTCTCGGATCGGGTTCATTCCCGACTGGACGAAGGCTCATTTGCCCTCCAGATCCTGCGCTTGCCGAGCGTCTCGCTCGAGGAGTCGGTCCGGCAGTCGACGCTCATCGAGGCGCGCCTGCGAGCGGCGTTCCCCGACGAAGTGACCGACGTGGTCAGCAAGACCGGCCGTGCGGAAATTGCGACCGATCCGATGGGCGTCAACATCTCCGACGTGCTGGTGATGCTGACCCCGCCGGACCAATGGACGCGGGCGACGCGGAAGGCCGAACTCGAGGCGGAGATGACGAAGGTCCCGAGGGCATTCCCGGTGGTGTGGTCTTCGGCTTCAGCCAGCCGATCGAGCTCCGCGTCAATGAATTGATCGCCGGCGTGCGCTCCGACCTCGCGATCAAGATCTTCGGCGAAGACCTCGACGTGCTCCGTACCAAGGCCGACGCGGCGGTCGCGGCGGTGGCCCGACTCGAGGGAGCGACCGGGTTCCAAGGCACAACAGTTGACCGGGATGCCGCAGTTGCAGATCAGCGTCCTGCCGGAGCAACTTGCCAGGTATGGCATCAACTCCGCGGACGTGATGCGCACCGTCGAGGCCATCGGTGGGGCCATCGCCACGACCGTCCTGGGAGGGGCCAGCGACGCTTCGAGCTGTCGGTCCGCTTCCGGAGTCCGTGCGGGCAAGTCGCGAGACGATCGCGGCGCTCCTGGTGAGCGCGCCTGGTGGCGAACGGTTCCACTCGGCCAGCTGGCGCGAATCGAGGAGGTCCAAGGTCCTCGGACCTCAGCCACGAGAACGGCTCTCGCCTCGTCATCATCGAGGGAATGTGCGCAATCGGGACATGGGGTCGTTTGTCAAGGAAGTCCAGGACTCTTCAGCAGCGGGGCGATCACGCTGCCGGCCGGGTACCGGGTCGAATTCGGCGGACAATTCGAGAATCTCGAGCGGGGCACCAAACGTCTCATGCTGGTGGTGCCATTGTCCCTCCTGCTGATCTTCCTCTTGCTCTTCGCCACGTTCAATTCGTTGCGTCAGGCGGCGCTGGTGTTCACCGGTATCCCGCTGGCCATCGTCGGTGGTGTGCTCGCGCTGCTCACGCGCGGCATGCCATTCAGCATCAGCGCCGGGGTTGGTTTCATCGCCTTGTTCGGGATCGCGGTGCTGAACGGCGTGGTGCTGGTGAGCTACCTGAACGAGGTGCGGGCCCGTGGCGCCTCGCTGGAGGATGCGGTCCGGGAAGGCGGGATGACTCGACTCCGCCCGGTCCTGATGACGGCCATGGTGGCGAGCCTGGGCTTCCTGCCGATGGCGCTGTCCCACGGCGCCGGCGCCGAGGTCCAGCGACCGTTGGCAACCGTCGTGATCGGGGGATTGATCACGGCCACGCTGCTGACGCTGCTGGTCTTGCCGCTGCTCTACCTCATCATTGAACGCCGCGCGGCCAGAACGAGCGACGAAGCCGATGCCCGAGGAGGACTCGATGACTGAACGCCTTCGTATGGAACTGGCACTGCTGCTCCCCGACCTCCCCGGCGATCAGGATGCCTGCATGCAGCGGCTCACCGACATCCTCGGCGCCGAGCCCGGCGTGACCGAGGCCCACATCGTCCCGCCGGAGGGGGCGACGCCGGGACAACTCTGCCTGCACTTCGACCCCGCCCAGCTCTCGCTTGCGGAGGTGCGACGGGCGGCGCTCGCGGCCGGCGCCAGGATCAGCGCACGCTTCGGCCACGTGTCGGTGGCGGTCCGGATGATCGGCGCCGAGGATGCGGCGCGACGCCTCGTGGAGGAGCTCAGGGCGGTGCCTGGTGTGCTCACGGCGTCCATCAACCTGCCCGCGCAACAGGCGTTCGTTGAGTTCGACCGTGAGCTGACCTCGCTGGAACGCATCCAGGAGGCGGTGGGCCGCCTGCCCGGCGTCACGGTGCCGAACGCCGGTGCCAACGCCGACCGCGGCGCAGAGGTACCCCCGTGGTATCGGCGGCACCGCGAGTTGGTGTGGAGCCTCCTGTCTGGCGTGCTGCTCCTCGCCGCCTATAGCGGAGCACGTTGGGGCGGTCTGCCGGGAGCGGCGGTCCGCGTGCTCTATGGGGGTGCCTACCTGTTCGGCGGCTTCGATCTGGTGCGGCACACCGTCGCGGCGGCGCGCAGGGGGCGCTTTGCGTTCGACATCGACCTGTTGATGCTGCTCGCGGCACCGGTGCAGCGTTGCTCGGTGAATGGGCCGAAGGCGCATTTCTGCTCTTTGTTTTCGCTGGCGCATGCTTTGGAACATTACGCACTGGGGCGGGCCCGCAACGCGATTCGCGCACTCGCGGAACTCGCGCCGCGGCGCGCGGTCGTGTTGCGGGGGCCGAACAACACGAGATCCCCGTGGAGGAGGTGGTCCCCGGCGACCTGGTCGTGATCCGTCCGGGTGAACGGCTCCCGGTGGATGGCGAGGTCACGCAGGGCAACTCGAGTATCAACCAGGCGCCCGTCACCGGGGAGTCCGTGCCGGTGGAGAAGGCGCCGGGCGACGAGGTATTCGCCGGAACGGTGAATGGCGAGGGCGCGTTGCAAGTGCGCACGACCCGGGCTGTCGGGGACCGCACCTCGATCGGGTGGTCACGCTGGTTGAGGAGGCGCAGGCACAACAGGCGCCGACGCAACGCTTCACGGAACAATTCGAACGGGTGTTCGTGCCCGTGGTGCTGATTGCCGACCTGCTCCTGATCCTCCTGCCGCCCCTGCTTGGTTTCTGGGATTGGTCAACTTCGTTCTATCGTGGGATGGCCCTGTTAGTGGCTTCGTCGCCGTGCGCCTTGGCGCTCGGTACACCGGCGGCGGTACTGGCCGGGATCGCGCAGGCTGCTCGCCACGGTGTCCTGATCAGGGGAGGGGGCGCATCTCGAAAACCTTGGCCGCCTGCGGGCGCTGGCCCTCGACAAGACCGGCACCCTGACGCGCGGCGAGCCGGGAGGTTACCGACGTCGTTGCGTTTGCGCCGACGCCGACGTCCGAGTCGGAACTGCTTGCGCTTGCCGCAGCCGTCGAACGGCATTCGCAACATCCACTCGGTGCAGCCGTGGTTCGGGAGGCTGACCGACGTGCCCTGGTGATGCCCGACATTGGTGAGGTCACGAGTGTCAGCGGGCAAGGCATCCGTTCTACGTTGGGGGGGGAGCCGATCGCGCTCGGCAATCTCCGGCTCTGGGAAGCGGACGGCGTGGTTGTCCCGGGCGAGGTCAGCCAGGCGGTCGCCGGATTGCAGGCACGCGGACGGAGCACGATCACCATGCGGGTCGGGACACGCTGGATGGGTGTGCTCCGGGCTCGCCGATCAACCGCGTCCGGATGTCCGGAGGTCCTTGACCAACTCCGCCGGCTCGGCATTGCCCCGATCGTGATGCTCACTGGCGACAACCAGGGTGTCGGGGATGCCATTGGGGCGGAAGTCGGTGTCGATGCTGTCAAAGCGGGGCTCATGCCCGAGGACAAGGTCACGGCGGTCAAGGACCTTCTGGCACGGCACGGGATGGTGGCCATGGTCGGCGACGGCGTGAACGATGCTCCGGCCTTGGCACATGCGACCGTGGGGATTGCCACTGGGGGGCAGGGACCGCAGTGGCGCTGGAAACCGCCGATGTGGCGTTGATGGCCGACGACCTGGGGATGCTGCCCTTCGCGGTGAGCCTGTCGAGGAGTGCGCGAGGTGTCATCCGTCAGAATCTCTACTTGTCACTGGCCGCGATCGCGATCCTCATCGTCGCGACGACGACCGGTACCATGGGCATCGGTCCGGCCGTGCTGGTGCATGAGGGGAGCACCTTGTTGGTCATCGCAAACGCCCTCCGCCTGCTGCGGCACCGACCTCGCGGTTTGCTCCCCCGTGTGGCGACAGGGTAGGGCGGGGGAGCCGAAGGCCATCCCGGAACCGAGGAACCGTGACAGCGTCGATCTGGGCTGGCCCCGATAACATGGACACCTTTCAGGTAGCTCGACCTTCCTGCCCAACGGGCGATTTTTCATGGGTAACATCCAAGGACCTCGGGAGCCCCCAAGAGTCATCTTGCGTTTCGCGTTTTGAACAACGAGATGATTGGTGCGCGCACGCCCCGGCCCATGAGCTCAACCCCCGGCTACTCCCCCAATGGCCTCAGCAGCCCGGGCCGCCTGGATCTCCTTCCACTGGGCCAGGCGCTTCGCCGACGCCCTCTTGTCCCGACGCGCCTGGGCCCGCTTGGCCCGCGTAAAGTCGTATTCCCGGACCATGTACTCGGCATTGGCACCTCCCTCGTCACCGCCCTCGTCCGCCGAATAATCCACGTGGCACATCTCGTTTACGCGAAGCTCAGTGATCGCCGCCTCGACCTGGTCCTTCCCGATGTACCACCGGTCGGTCATTTCGATGGTGGGCACGTCGGCCGGGTGGATGTCCCGCATCGCCCGCCGCCGGTTCGCGGCGAACATCCATGCGCAGGCCTCAACCCAGCGGCGGCATGCGATCACGCACACAAAGTCCTTGCGGCCATCTGGGCGAAACGACTTTCTGTCCCACGCGGTCACGAAATACAAGCGCTTGGGCAGCGCGGGCGGGGTGCCGTATGGCCGGCCCCGCAGGAACATGTGGAGGCGTTGGTCACGCGCGCGGCGGCCCGCGACGTTGATGATGGGGTACATGGTGGGCTCCAAACATCAGGGGTTTGTCGGGCATCTGCCCGACCCCATCACCATACGTCAACCGGGGGCCTAGAATCCCCATCGAGCTGGCTCTGATCACCGCTTCAAGTCGGTCATCGGGCTGTCGATCTCGGACAGGTCCAGAGGCCCTCCCAGATTGTCTAGGGTGCGCCGATCATGGTCCCTCAAGCGGGCGCACTGCCGGCCTCCCGTCCTGAGAGCCCGGCGAGGCGGCGGGGGCCAGATGCAGGTCTCCGTTGGTGGCGCCCAGCGCTGCGGCAGCGGCGTTGATCATGCCCCAGGATGCCCAGCGGGGCTGGCCCGTGAAAGTGGCGAAAGACGAAAGTGGGGCATGCCTCGATTTTCGGGGACTCTGAAACATCAATGGGGCAAACGAAACGCCCCCCCGGTGAGGGCGAGGCGCTCGGACATCGGATGATGGGCGACGCAAGGTTAGGCGTCCATGGTGGCTGCGGGCCATTCTGCCCAAACGCACGTCGCGCGGTACATGCCGTGGTTCGTTCGGCCGATGAGCGCGGTTCGATTGGCACGCTTCTGCGCGTCCCCATATCGAATGTTCTTGTTGACGATCAGGACCGCCTCGGGATGGTCTGCGAGCACGGCCGAAAGGCGCTGAATTCGGCCTGCCTGCGCCTTGCCACTGTATCCCACGTCGGCGAGCATTTCAGTGGCGGTGTCGATGAGGGCGGCGTTGGGTGCGATGGTGGCGGACATAATGCGGCTCCGGGATCAGGGTTGGTGATGCGTCGGCGATGACCGACACGAGCACCATGCCCGAGCGCTGGTACCTCGCCAACCCCTGCAGGGCACGGGGCGGAATGGAGGCGAGCCTGTCCCATTGCGGATGCCTGCTGATGTCCCCTAACACGGATCATCCGAGGCGCGAGCCGACCAAAAGCTTGGTGTTGCACGAAACCGACCGCTGACCGGTGCGGCGCGGCATCCTTCGCAGGGGCTGACAGATCAGGCCGCCCGTCCCGCTGGTGGCGGTGCTCCGCATGCGTGTGGCGCGGTGGTGCAACTAGGAGGGAAGATCGAGTGGCGCAGCGCCGTCGGGGCGCGTCCTCGTCACCCCGTTCCTCAGCTTCGCACCATTCGGGGGCGTGGTCGGAAGTCGTAGGATGACTCCGAGGCGAACCTCTAACCCCCGGCGCAGAGCGCGGCGAGTGCGTCGGGCCCAGCCGACCATGCCAGCAGGCTCCCATCCCCGGGCCACGGGGCTCGAAGGCAAGTTGAGCTTGGCAATGCGCGCGCACTGTTCGTCGCTCAACTCGACATAGCCGCCATCATCCAACGCCATAGGTCCCCCTCTCGTAATCATCCCACGTCAGCGGCCGGGGGCGGCTCGACGCCGGGCACGTGTTCAGGGTGAAATAGGATGCGCCCGCGAGTCACGTATGCCCATCGCCATGGCGCTGATCAGTGCGTTCTCTATCGCGCGCGCCACCAGGCTTAGGCCAAGCCGCACGCCGCCCTTCGGGTCCGTCAACGCCGCGCGCTGGAGGGTGCGCAGCGCCATCGCGCTCCACTGCACATCATACCCGCACATCCCGCTAGTGATCGCCGCATCCGCATTCGCGCGACTCACGACGATCGATCCGATTTCCACCGGTGACAGCGGTGGCAAATAGATGGGCGTCCACAGCGAGGCTACGCTGGCGTGCATCCCCGCTTCGCGCAACGCGTCCGGGCTAACATCGCAACCCTCGCCGATTCTCAAACGGGGCAGGGTACATGTTGCTACCAGCGGTGGTGTGTGACCTGGCGTGAGCAACCCGTCGGCAAGCGCGAGGAGGTCCTGGGCTTGGTGCTCGATTCTATCCAAACTATTCCCGCTGACGCGCGGGGACATGCACACCGCGCTATCCAGCCCATCGATCGCGACGACGCTCCGCCCCAGGCCCGGGGGCACGACGGTGCGCAGATTCAGGCCCTCCCACCCCGAAGGGGAAAGCGTGGTGCCCGCGATGGAAATGACCTCGCGCCCCAAGGCCTGGCTGACCGCCCTGAGCATGATGCTTTTCCCTTGGCCCGGCCCCGACCAGGAGCAGCCGCGGGATGCGCCCCATGGCACGGAACCGGGCGGCGGCCATGGCGGCGATCGCCACTTGGTGATCCCGCCCCTCAACCCCCGCGGCGCGAATGCACGCAATACAGTCGTGCCAGGTGTCGGACAAGGACCGCTCCTTGGGGAAAGAGAACGACCCGTCGTCGTCATCTGGCGTCGGGTCGTCCTGGTCTCGTGCCTTCGAGCGTCTCGTCATGCCACCAGCATACCGCGCTCAGATGTTGGGGTGGATGAGGCGACCCCCGGGACCGGGTTGAACGGGATGCCGTAGCGGAGCATCACCTCCAGCTCGTGTATGTCGTTAGCCGCCTCCGCGGCGGCTTCCGCCTCATCCTGGTGCATCACGGGCGAGCCCTGCTCGTCGACCACCATGTAGCCCGTCTCCGGGGTGCCGTCGACGTGGTAGGCCGGGTGAGCGGCACGCGGGGGGTGTCGGCCGGCGTGGGGCCTTGGACAGCCCCAGGGCGGCGAAGGCGGTGTTGAAAGATTGCGGCTCTGGGGCTCCGAGGGTGTGGTTCTCCCCTCAGACGGCAGGCCAGAGGGGGGTCCCGCCAAGGCCCCGATGGGGTCAATCGCGCGCGGTATGGTGGCCCCATGATCGATTATGCCAAGGACCTCGACGTCCCGCATCGTCTCCCCATGGAGCCGACCACCGCCCCCGCCCCCTTTCCGGAAGTGTCGGTGCGGACCATGGCCGCCCGCCTCGGGATGCCGTCGTTCAAGACGCTCCTCAGGCGAGTTCGGAAGGGGCAGGTGCCTGGCGTCCAGTGGGGTAAGAACACTGCAGACGGGTGGTTCGTGGACCCCGCCGCGGTGATGGCTGCTGCGACTGTGCCGGCACCGGCGCCAGAGACTCCCGTTGCACGCTGGCCCGGTGTATCCTCCGCGCGGCAGCCGAAGCGTGCGACCACGAAGGGGCGCATGGCGGGCCGCGTGATGTCGACCCGGGATATGGCCAATGCCGCGGCGCAAACGCGAGTGGGACACTACCGTCGAGCGCTTCCCCATTCCCCACCGCGACGCGGGGCGGCTGCGGTGGCATAACGGCGCTTGGTGGTGCGACCACCGCATTGCGGCGCTGCGCGCGATCGGCCATTGGGGTGAGACCCGCCTCGACCTCCCGCTGCACCAGCACACCGAGGCCGGATGCGCCTCGGCGGGGCAGGCCGCCAAGACCCTTTTGGACGGGTTTGACAAGGCGCTCGCGATCGCTGGCGAAGGAGGCGATGTCGCGGATGGTGCCATGCCGCTGGCCCAGGCCTTTCAGGAGTGGGGGCAGGCGCACTTTGAGGAAGCAGTGGATGGCGCCAAGGGCGGGCGCCAGCGCGAGGCGAAAAATGCGCTCCGCGCGGCCGCCGACACTGTGGACCATGCGCGCGAGGCGTTCGAGTTCTTCGATAGCTTGAAGGTCAAAACAGTCCGCGCGATCAGCCCATCCCACACCGCCAAGTTCCACACCCACCTGAAGGCGGCGTACGCGAGCGAAAACACGCGCCGACGGCGCTGGGTGGCGCTCCGCACATGGCTAGCCTGGCTCGCCCTGGTGCACAACGCTACCCCGAACGGAAACGTCTTCCGCAAGGGGTCAGGCCCGAAGGTCAGGACCCGGGCGACGGTGGTTGTGCCGACGCCGGCGGACGTTGCGCGCCTCCTGGACGCACTGCGCAACATGACGATTGGTCATCGGTGGGGAGACCCCGGGGATCCCGAGGCGCGGCGGAACGGCAGCCTGCGGTACGCCCCGGCCTATGTGCGGATGGCGATGATCGCGTACACGGGGTGCCGGTTGGGCGAGCCCGTATCCGCGGATTGGTCGCACGTGCGATGGGAAGCGGGCCTGATCCAGGTGGTTGACGGGAAGCGGAGCACGCCTGGGCGGCCCCGTTTGCGGACCTGCCCGATGTGGCCGCATCTGCGCGATGTGCTCCACTGGTGGCGCATGGAGCGGGCGCGACGAGGGGCACGCCGCCGGCGGTGGACGGCCTCATCCTGCCACCCCGCGCGGACAGCGAGGCCAAACGGCTGTGGCGGCGATACCGGGCAGACGGCTGGTCACGCGAGCAGATGGCGCGGCACCTCACCGGCGAGGAGCTGAACGAGGCGCCGGCGTACGGAGCGTGGCGCACCACCGCGCTCGCCCTGCAGCTCGAGGCCGAGGTCAGGCCGAGGGACGCGCTGGTCAAGCGCGGCACCTATTCGCCGTACCGAGCGCTCGATCGCGCCCGCGAGGACTACGGTCTGACCGACCCCTGAAGCGCGTCGGGCCCCAAACCCTTCGCGCGATGGTCACCACGCTGTTGACGTCGGTCCGTGAGCCAGGCCTCGGCGCGACCTTCGCCCCGGCCTCCATCGAGCGGATCATCGGGCACAGCCCGCAGACGCGCGACGTGCACTATGTCATGACGGGCCTCGAGCGCACCCTCCCGATCCAAGACACCCTCGACTATCACGCCTGGGCGCGCCTGCCTTATCATTCGCCCAACGCCGGGCCGGCCGTCACGGCCACCGGGCCCCTGTAGCTCAGCCGGATAGAGCACGGGATTTCTAATCCCGCGGTCGCAGGTTCGAGTCCTGCCGGGGGCATTGCCAGAGGGGTTGGGGGGGCCTCCATGCGACCAATGCGTGCGACCAACCGGAGTCGGATTTCGCAAACCCAGTCAGCGCGCAGGTTGTAGGGCACTACTTCCACCTGCGCTGCCTTCTAAGCTGCCGGTCGCAGGTTCGACTCCTGCCGGGCGCACTCTTAGCCAAGCCAGAGCATGACCGACGATCTCTTCGCCTCGCCAAAATCCAGACTCGTCGCCCAGCTGCTCGCCGTCTTCCTCGGCGTCTTCGGTGCGCACCGGTTCTATGTCGGCAAGGTCCAGACCGGCATTCTCCAGGCGTGCACGCTCGGCGGCCTCGGGCTGTGGTACCTCTACGACAACATCCTCATCGCCGCCGGCTCCTTCCGTGACTCGGAGGGGAACCTCGTGGCGAACTGGGAGCCCGAGAGCGATCGCCTGATTCCGCCGGGGACGGCCGCCGCCATCTTCGATGAGCTCGACGCCCTCCGCGCCGAAGTCACCGAGCTGCAGGACCGCGTCGCGTTCGCCGAGCGGATGATCGAACCCGCCTCCCGCCGCGACTCGACCCAGGCGTGACCGCCGGCGTCCTGCCGGCGTCGGTGTCCCCTCCCAACGCATTTCGGCCCCTCCTCCGTCTCGCCCTCCCGATCATCGGCGTCAACGTCGGCATGATGCTGATGGGCGTCGTCGACACGGTCATGGTCGGCCGCCTCTCGCCGCAGGCCCTCGCCGCCGTGGCGCTCGGCAACCTGTATGGCATGGCGGTGCTGATGTTCGGCCTCGGCATCCTCCTCTCCCTCGACCCCGTGCTCTCGCAGGCGCACGGTGCCGGCGAGGACGAGACGGTCGCCCTCGGCGTGCAGCGTGGCGTCGTGCTGGCGATCCTGCTCTCCGTGCCGCTCGCCGCGGTGATGTGGTTCGCCGAGCCGTTCCTGCGGATGGTGCGCCAGCCGGCGGATGTCGTGCCGCTCGCGGGCACCTACTGCCGCGTGCTGATTCCCGGCGTCCTCCCCTTCCTGCTCTTCACGGTCGGGCGACAGACGATGCAGGTGTTGCACCGGGTGCAGCCGGTGCTCTGGACGATCCTCATCGCCAACCTCGTCAACATCGGCCTCAACTATTGGCTGATCTTCGGCGGCGCCGGCGTGCCGCCGCTCGGCGTGGCCGGCTCCGCAGCCGCCACGGCCGTGTCGCGCGTGGTGATGATCGTCCTGCTGGTTTTCCTCGCTCGGCGCGAGTTGGGGCCGATGCTTCGCCCGGATACGGCCGCGTCTGCTGCAGGCGGCGCCGTTCGCGACGATGCTGCGCATCGGCGTGCCGATCGCGCTGCAGGTCGAGATCGAGATGGCGGCGTTCTCCATCGTCGGGCTGCTGATGGGGATGTTCGGCACGGTGCAGGTGGCCGGCCATCAGATTGCGCTGAATCTCGCGTCGCTGACCTTCATGGTGCCGATGGGCGTCGGCATGGCGGCGTCGGTGTTGATCGGGCAGGCGGTGGGGCGGGGTGACCGCGGCGCCCTCCGTGCAGGAGTGCGAGCGGCGCTCGTGGTGGGCGCGGGCTTCATGGTGCTGACCGGACTCATCTTCCTGGTGGTGCCGCACTGGATTGCGGCCCTCTACACCAACGCGGAACCGGTGGTGGCGTTCGCGGCGGTGTTGCTCCCCATTGCCGGGATCTTCCAGGTCTTCGATGGCATCCAGGTGGTCTGCATCGGCGTGCTGCGCGGCTTGGGTGACACTCACACGCCGATGCTCGTCAATCTGGTCGGCTTCGGCATGCTCGGTCTCGCGACGTCGACGTGGCTGGCGTACCGCACGCCGCTCGGGCCGATCGGCCTCTGGTGGGGACTGGTCGTTGGCCTCGCGGCCGTGGCGCTGATCCTCCTGCACCGGGTGCGCGCGGCCCTGCGGCGACCACTTCAGCGGATCTAGCTGCGCTACTCGCCCACCGGCCGCGGCGAGGCCTGGTACTTCTGCTCCGCCGCGTGCCGACTGTCCACGTCGCCGAAGATCTTCTCGCCGTCGTAGCGGCCATTCTCGATGAAGACCTCCGAGATGAACCGCCCCGCACCAACACTCCCCGCCAGGTAGATCCCCGGCACGCTCGACTCCAGCGTCTCGGCGTTCATCAGCGGCCGGTCACCTGCCTCGTCGAACTCGATGCCGAGCTGGCGCTGCAAGGCGAAGTCCGGGTGATAGCCGGTGAGCGCGTAGACCCGGTCCGCCGGCAGGTCGACCGCTTCTCCGTCGGCCGTGCGGATGCGCACGTCGGTCGGCGTGATCGCCACGACCTCGGCGCCCATATGCGCCGCGATCTCCCCCGCGGCAATCCGGTTCTCGAGGTCGGGCCGCAACCAGTACTTCAGGCTCGGCTTGAACGCCTCGCGCCGATACACCAACGTCACCCGCGCGCCGGCACGGAAGCACTGCAGCGCCGTCTCGACCGCCGAGTTCTTCCCACCGATGATCACGACGTCGAGGCCGGCCGTCCTGTGCGGCTCGTCGAACCAGTGCGACACATGCGGCAACGACTCGCCCGGAACATCGAGCATGTTGGCGTGATCGAAGTAGCCGGTGGCCAACACCAGTCGTTCACATCGCACGGTCTGCGGGCCTGCCCCCGTCCCCAGCGTGCACTCGATGCGCCCGTCCCGCCGCTCGGCATGTACCAGGCGCGTGTACGGCTGCACCGCGAGCTTCTCGGCGCGCACCACGCCGCGGTAGTACGTCAGCGCCTCCTCGCGCGTCGCCTTGGCGCCACTCGTCACCAGAGGGTGATCGCCAATCTCCAGCCGCTCGGGCGTGGTGAAGAAGGTCATCCCGATCGGGTAGCGCACAATGGCATCGGCGATCGCACCGGCGTCGATCACCAGCGCGCCGACACCTCGACGCTTCGCCGCAATCGCACAGGCCAGGCCGATCGGGCCGGCGCCGACAATCAGTGCCTCGACCTCCATGGGGAGTGGCTTCACTTCAGCTCCGACGCCGGAATGGCACGCTTCCACCGGACCGCGCCGGTGCGATCCTGAATCGTGATGGTCAGCACCTCTCCTTGAGCGGCCCGGTCACTTCAAGGAGGCCGAAGTTGCGGTCGTTCACCATGGTGCCCTCGACGCGGTACGCGTTCTGTTCGCTCTTCCATCCGGTGGACGGTCCAGCCGTCAGCGGCGACACGGTGAGGTCGTAGAGCGGGTAGCTGCCCGCGCGGTTCATCCGGCTCAGCTCGGTCCAGTGCTTGTCGCCACTGAGGAGGATGACGCCGGGGATCCGCTCTTCCGCCAGGCGGTCGAGGAAGAAGGTGCGCTCCGCCTCGTAGGTCGCATAGTTCTCGAAGGTCACCGAGTTGTTCACCGTCTGGCCACCGATGACCACCAGCTTGAAGGTGGCGCGCGATGACTTGAGTCCGTTCAGGAGCCATTCGATCTGCGGCCGGCCGAGGTAGTTCTTCGGGCCGGTGACACGATCCTGGGCGTCGCGATACCAGCGGTTGTCGGTCAGGAAGACGTCGACATCGCTCCAGCCGAACGAGGACGTCACGCCACCATCGCCATCGGCACCGAGCGGTGGATTACCCCAGAAGAGTTCGAACGCCGCGCGCGTGAGGAAGCGGCCGCCGTAGGAACGGTCGCTGTCGTTGGGCCCGAAGTCGTGGTCGTCCCACGTCGCGTAGTGACTGGTGGCGGCCAACAGCGGCTGGAGCTCGGGCAGCGAGCGCGAGTGGGTGTAGCGATGGAAGACGCCGGTGCGCGTGTCGAAGTCGCCCTCGCGCAGATAGGCGTTGTCGCCCATCCAGAGCATCAGGTCGGGGCGGCTGCGGGTCACGGCGCCGAGGATGTCGTACTCGCCGCCGTACGGGGCGCCGGGGCGGTCGAATTCCGGCTCGTTCACGTAGAAGCAGGACGCCACCGCGATCCGGACCGTCGGCGGGTCGGTGCGGTACTGCCAGAGCGTCGGGGTGGCAAAGCGCAGCCGATAGGGGCGCGGAACTCCAACGCCATTGATCCGGAGTTCGTAGCCATAGACACGCCCAGGCTTCACGCTATCGGCCTGGACCTTGGCGACATGGGCGGTGGCAGGGGCGGTCCGGACCGACTCGGTGGTATAGCGCCGGGTCGGGGCGAGGGAGTCCCAATAGACAAACTGGACCAGGGCGGGCCGGGTCGTCTGCGCCCACAGCGTCACCTCGCGCATCTGGGAGGCACCGACCATCGGTCCGGACTGCAACACCGGGGTGTTCGGGCGAGGACCCTGGGCAACGAGCCTGGGGCCACAGAGCACCAGGGCAGCCAGGACAACGCTGGTCACGGGAGCATGTCGAAATGGTCTATGCATGGCGGTTATGATCGTCCATTGTTGTTTGCGAGCGCAAATCCCGGCAACCGGTCGGGCATCCCGTTCTGCCCTCGACACTACTAAGCTCTAACAGTGCAGCCAACCACGCCATTCACCGTCGGGCCTCCCATCGAGCGAGGCCGCAGTTGGGGCGCGCTCAGCACGAGCGCGGCCCTCCACGTGGTCGTGGTCCTCTGGCTGATCTTCCGCCCCGCCTCGGCGCGCTCGCTCCCCACGATCGAACGGAATCCGGGCGAGGATCGACAGGAGATCGCGTTGGCGCCACCGGCCAACCCGGCGCCGAAGGCCGAGCAGCAGCCCGAGCAGCCTCAGCCACAGCCACAGCCGCAGCCGCAGCAGGAACAGCCCAAGGCTGAGCCGCCGAAGAAGTCGACGCCGCTCGGTCCGGATTCGAAGAACCCCGACGCGCTCGTCCCCAAGGAAGCCGGGCCGGAGAAGCCGCAGATCGACCCGGACCTGATGAACGTCAACACGCCCGAGCCGCCGGCCAAGGTGGAGACGCCGCCGGCCGAGCCGGAGGCGGCGCCGACCCAGGCCCCCAAGGGGGTGCGTCGCATCGCGACCGCGTCGGATATGGTGAACAACCTGACCGCGAAGGGTGTCCCCCTCGACGACAACGGGAAGCCGCGCGACATCCTCACCGCCGGTACGCGCAACTCGAACACGGCGGTCGCCGCCGCGGCCGGCGCGATGGGTCGCGTCGGGCCGACGCAGCCCGATTACCGCGACTGGCGCCCGTCGTTCGACGAGGCCGCCGGCCGCTGTGTCGAGATCCCCGATCTCGGCAAGAACCCCGATGGCACGCCGGTGCTGGCCACGGTCATCGGTCGCGTGCTTGGCGACGATCACCGCACGCCGCTGGCGGGGGCGCACCTGCAGATTGTCGGCACACCGTTCTCGACCTTCTCGAACGGCAACGGTGAGTATCGTCTCGAGTTCGACCCGAAGTTGCTCGAGCGCTGCCGCGTTCAGTACGTGCGCGTGGCGCGCGAGGGCTTCAGCGGTCAGCTGCTCACGCTGTCGATCGGTGAGCGCATCATGAGCGACGACGTGGTGATGCGCCGCCGCTGATGGACGCCGCCATGCCACAGTGGATTCCGAATCCGACCCGGGTGGCGTCGTCGCATCTGGCGCACTTCCTCGCCGCACGCCGGGCCGAGGGGATCGCACTCCCCCCACACGACGATGCCGAGGCGTTCCGCGCCTTGCATGCGTGGTCCATTGCGGACCCCGCGGCCTTCTGGGCTGCGGTGTGGCACGATGCTGATGTCGTTGCCGATCAGCTCCCGAGCGGCGAACCATGGAGTACGGTGGTGGTCGGCCTGGACCAGATGGCGCCACCCGCCCCGCAACGTGGCCCGCATTGGTTCGCTGGCGCCAAACTCAACTTCGCCGAGAATCTGCTCCGCCACGATGGCGACCACGACGCGATCGTCGCCTGGGACGAGCGCGGCGCGTTGGCCCCGTGGAGCTGGCGGCAACTGCGGGAAGACGGTCGCGCGCGTGACCGCCGGCCTCGCCGCGCTCGGCGTCGGGCCCGGAGACCGCGTGGCCGGCTGGTTGCCCAACATTCCCGAGACCATCGTCGCGATGCTTGCCACCAGCGCCCTCGGCGCCGTGTGGACTTCGTGCTCGCCCGACTTCGGGGTCGAGGGGATCGTCGATCGCTTCGGGCAGACCACGCCGCGCGTGCTCTTCTTCTGCGACGGCTACGGCTACGGCGGCAAGGTGCACGACTGCGTGGCGCGCGCCGAGGAGCTGCTGCCCCGGCTGCCGTCGGTCGAACACGCGGTGATGATCCCGTATCGTGGTGCCGCCATCCTGCCGGACGATCCGCGGATGTCGACGTGGGCCCAACTCCTCGGTGACGGGCCAACACCACCGATGCGCTTCACGCGCCTGCCGTTCGATCATCCGCTCTACATCCTCTACTCGTCGGGGACGACCGGTCTGCCGAAGTGCATGGTGCATGGGGCAGGGGGGACACTCCTGCAGCACCTGAAGGAGCATCGGCTGCACGGTGACCTGCGCGCCGGCGAGCGGCTCTTCTACTTCACCACCTGCGGCTGGATGATGTGGAACTGGTTGGTGAGCGGGCTGGCGGTCGGCGCCACGCTGGTGTTGTACGACGGGGCGCCGATGCCGTCGCACGATCCGGCCATCCTCTGGCGGCTTGCCGCGGCCGAACGCGTGCAACTCTTCGGGACGAGTGCCAAGTACCTCGCGCTCGCCGAGAAGGCGGGGCTCGAGCCGGCGCGAGACTTTGCGCTGGACGCGCTGCGCACCGTCTTCTCGACCGGCTCGCCGCTCGCGGCGGAGTCGTTCGATTGGGTGACGCGTGCCGTTGGTGCGGTGCAGGTGGCGTCCATCTCCGGTGGGACCGACATCGTCTCCTGCTTCGTGCTGGGCAACCCGATCTCGCCGGTCTATCGGGGCGAGATCCAGGGACCAGGGTTGGGGATGGCGGTCGAGGTCTTCGATGCGGCGGGGCAGCCGGCACCGGTCGGCGAGGCGGGGGAGCTGGTCTGCACCCGACCCTTTCCGTCGATGCCCGTGGCGTTCTGGCACGATCCGGATGGCGCACTCTATCGGGCGGCGTATTTCGGCGAATACCCCGGCGTCTGGCGTCACGGCGACTGGATCACTCGGACGGTGCACGGCGGCTTCGCCATCAGCGGGCGCAGCGACGCCACACTCAACCCGGGTGGCGTACGGATCGGTACCGCGGAGATCTACCGCCAGGTCGAGACGATTCCCGAGGTGCTCGAGAGCCTGGTGATCGGGCAGCGGATCCCCGGCAGCGCCGACGGCGACGTCCGGGTGGTGCTCTTTGTCCGTTTGGTCGAGGGGGTCAGCCTGGACGGGGCATTGGTCGACCGGCTCCGGAAGCGGATCCGCGACGGGGCGTCACCGCACCACGTTCCCCGGGTGGTGCTGGCCGTCCGGGACATCCCCCGGACCCGGAGCGGCAAGTTGAGCGAATTGGCGGTCCGCGACGTGGTCGAGGGGCGTCCCGTCAAGAATGTCGGGGCGCTTGCCAACCCCGAGTCGCTGGAGGAATTTCGAGATCGGGCGGAACTGCTCCAGGTCCAGCCGCCCCATTAGTTTTCCATCCGAGTTCCATCCCTCTCGGAGGCCCGTTTGACCACCACTGCGGCAGTCCCCGGCCTCACCACGACCCAAGCGCCATTTATCGAGCAGGCCCAGGCCGAAGGGCGGCTCTATATCGACCAGCCATATGAGCTCTACTCCGAGGCCAACCACGACGTCTGGCGTCGGCTCTATGCGCGCATGGGAGAGCGGTGGCAGCAGTATGCCAACCATCGCTTCCTCGAAGGGCTGGAGACGCTCTGCCTCGATCCTGAGCGGGTGCCGCGCCTCGAGGACGTGAACAAGTTCATGGCGCCGCTGACCGGCTTCCGGGCCAAGGCGGTGAGCGGTTACGTGCCGGCGTACATGTTCTTCGATTGCCTGCGTCAGCGCGCCTTCCCGACCACCATCACGATTCGCGATGGGGCCGTGCTCGACTACCTCCCCGAGCCCGACATCTTCCACGACATCGCCGGCCACGTGCCGATGCACACCGACAAGGCCTTTGCCGACACGCTGGTGATGTTCGGCGAATGTGCCAAGGCGGCGGCAGAGCGGGTGGCGGCTATCGAGGACGAGCACGAGCAGTTGCAGGTGCTGACCTCGGTGATCAAGGCGATGGCGCGCTTCTTCTGGTTCACGGTGGAGTTCGGCCTGATGCGTGGCACCACGCCAGGCGAGCTGAAGGTGTATGGCAGCGGCCTGCTGTCGTCCTATGGCGAGATCGCCCATGCGATCGAGTCCCCCACCGTGCAGCGCTTCCCGCTGCAACTCGAGTGGGTCGTCAACCAGTACTTCGAGATCGACCATTACCAGCCGTTGCTCTTCGTGGTCGATTCCTTCGAGCACCTGTACGCCGAGATCGAGCGGCTGATCGAGTGGGTGCGGGAGGGGAAGCTTGACCATGTCTCTCCGGGCGAGCCGGCCATCAGCGAGGCGGACCTCCGCTCCTTCCTTGTCGCCGCGCGGTCCGCGTGAACCTGCGCGCCCCGCGACCCGGGCATCGTCGCACCGATCCAGGATGGCAGCGCGTCGCCGACTGCCCCCTTTCGACTTTCTGAACGCGACCTGGAGTACCTCATGACCGCCACCATCACGCAGCCTGACCTCTCGACCGCGCACGACGCCTTCCCGATCCACGGGACCGACTACATCGAGTACTGGGTCGGCAACGCCAAGCAGTCGATGCTCTACTACTGCTACGCCTTCGGCTACGAACTGATCGGCTATCGCGGCCCCGAAACCGGTGTCCGTGATCGCGCCTCGTATCTGCTGATGCAGGACAAGATCCGCCTGGTGCTCACCACGCCGATGGGGCCCGAGGGCGAGATCGCCGAGCACATTCACCGCCACGGCGACGGTGTCCGTGACATGGCGTTCTGGGTGGAGGATGCCCGCGCCGCCTACGCCGTCGCGATGGAGCGCGGTGCGGTCTCCGCCGGCGAGCCGCGCGTCGAACGGGACGCGCATGGCGAGGTGATCATCGCCGCCATCCGCACCTACGGCGACACGATCCACTCGATCGTCGAGCGGCGCAACTACACCGGGCTCTTCCTGCCCGGGTTCGTCCCGATGAAGTCGAACTACGCGTCGAAATCGACCGGCCTCAAGTATGTCGACCACTGCGTCGGCAACGTCGAGCTCGGCAAGATGAACAGCTGGGTCGGGTTCTACGAGCGCGTCCTCGGCTTCACCAACATCCTCACCTTCGACGACAAGCAGATCACCACCGAGTATTCGGCGCTGATGTCGAAGGTGATGAGCAATGGCAACGGACGGATCAAGTTCCCGATCAACGAACCGGCCAGCGGCAAGAAGAAGTCCCAGATCGAGGAGTACCTCGACTTCTATCGCGGCCCGGGCGTGCAGCACGTCGCCATCGCCACCGACGACATCATCACCACGGTGCGCGATCTCCGCTCGCGCGGCATCGAGTTCCTGCGGGTGCCGGCCGAGTACTACGAGACGGTGCTTGACCGCGTCGGGAAGATCGACGAGGACATCGCGCCACTGGCGGAGCTGGGCATCCTCGTGGATCGCGACGACGAAGGCTACCTCCTGCAGATCTTCACCAAGCCGGTGCAGGATCGCCCCACGCTGTTCTACGAGATCATCCAGCGGAAGGGCGCCAAGAGCTTCGGGGCCGGCAACTTCAAGGCACTCTTCGAGGCCATCGAGCGCGAACAGGACGCGCGGGGGAACCTCTAGCATGCCGATCTATCACCTGATGGGCGAGGTGCCCCGCAAGCGGCACATCGTCTTCCGGCGTCCCGATGGCGGGCTCTACGCCGAGGAGTTGATGGGGCACGAGGGCTTCGTCGGTACCGCCTCGCTGCTGTACCACATCCACCCGCCGACGACGGTGCTCTCGGCGCGTCGGTTGCGGCCGATCGTCTGGGAGGCGGACGACGAGACCTCGTTGCGCCACCGGCACTGGCGCACGGCGCAGGCGCCGAAGGGTGGCTCGCTGGTGCTCGACCGCGTGCCAATGCTGTTCAACAGCGACATCGCCATGCTCTGGTCCGAGCCCGACGCCGCGGTCGAGCCGTTCTATCGGAACTCGCAGGCCGATGAAGTCGTCTACGTCGTCGAAGGGGAAGGGGTGCTGGCGTCGGCGTTCGGGATCCTGCCGTTCAAGCCGGGCGACTACGTCGTCATCCATCGCAACATCACCCATCAGTGGCGCTTCGACCGCAGCAAGGGCGCGCCGAAGTTGCTGGTCATGGAAAGCGCCGGGCACGTGCGCTTTCCGACCCGCTATCGCAACAACGTCGGCCAGTTGCTCGAAGGCGCGCCGTATTCCGAGCGCGACATCCGCCGGCCGACGCACCTCGAACCGGTGGACGAGCGCGGCGAGTTCCCGATCGTGGTGAAGCAGTACAAGGCGCTCAACGAACTGCTGCTCGACCACCACCCGTTCGACGTCGTCGGCTGGGACGGCCACTTCTATCCCTGGGCGTTCAACATCCACGACTTCGAGCCGATCGTCGGGCGCATTCACCAGCCGCCGCCGGTCCACCAGACCTTCCAGGGCGACGGCTTCGTGATCTGCTCGTTCTGCCCGCGGCCGTACGACTTCGACCCGAACGCGATTCCGGCGCCGTACAATCACAGCAATGTCGATTCCGACGAAGTGCTGTTCTACGCGTCGAGCGAGTTCATGAGCCGGAAGGGGATCGAGTACGGCAGCGTCACGCACCATCCCGACGGGCTGCCGCACGGGCCGCATCCGGGTCGTGCCGAGGCGAGCATCGGGGCCACGCACACCAACGAGCTGGCGGTGATGATGGACTCGTTCCGGGCGCTCAAGATCGCCAAGGCGTCGCAGCCGTTCGAGGACCTGAACTACCACCGTTCGTGGGTCGAGCAGCAGCACGGCGCCTTCAACCCGCCGACGAGCTGAGGCGGGGCGCGCCACGATGCCACGGCGACTGTACTACGCCATCACCGACGGGATCCGCGTCTCGGTCGATCCGCGCTTCGTGGCGGAGCAGTCGCGCCCGTCGATGGGCCACTACGTCTTTGCCTATCGCGTGCGCCTCGAGAACGTCGGCGAGCGCTCGGCGCAGTTGGTGGCACGCCGCTGGCTGATTCATGACGACATCGGACACGACAGCGAAGTGGCCGGGGAAGGGGTCGTCGGCGAACAGCCGATGCTCCTCCCCGGCAGCGTGTACACCTACCAATCCTCGGCGGTGCTGCGCGCGTCGAGCGGCTGGATGGAAGGGGAGTACCACCTGGTGCGCCCCGACGGCGAGTCCTTCGATGCGACGATTCCGAGGTTTTATCTGACGGCGGATGAGGTGGCGACTAACTGAAAAGAAAGGTGACCAGTAACCTGTGACCCGTGACCGGTCTCCAGTCCGGGTTACAGGTTACAGGTCACTGGTTACAGGTTACTCGTCACCGGTCACCTCTCCCTTCCAGCGTCCGACCGCCCGCTCCACGCTCAACGCCCGCTCCAATCCTTCCCGCTGCAGCGCCGTCGCCGTCGCACCGTCCTTGGTGAGGAACATCACGCGCGTCCCGTGACTCCGGCTCTGTGCCTCGAAGTCCTTGAGGATGCGGGCGGTGGTCACGTCGAGACCGGGTGCCGCGGCGAGGTCGATCAGCAGCAGCTTCGAGGGGTCGGGGAGGACGTTCAGCGCGCGTCGCAGCGTCTCGGCGCCGCCGAAGAAGAGCGGCCCGCGCACCTCGAGCAACCGGACGCCTGCCGGCAGCCAGGCGCGGCGAATCAATGCCTCGCTGTCGTCTTCCTCGTCGCCGGTAATGACGTGCGTGGCGGTGGTCATCTTCTGCACGAAGAGCAGGGCCGCGAGCGCCATCCCCATGCCGATGCCGACGGTGAGGTCGGCCATCACCGTGAAGCCGAAGGTCGTGAGCAGCACGGCGGCGTCGTTGCGCGGCCCGCGCGCCAGGCGGAAGAACGAGTGCCATTCGCCCATGTGCCACGCCACCACCAGCAGGATGCCGGCGAGCGTGGCCATCGGGATGAGGCGCGCGAGTGGTCCGGCCACCAGCAGAATGATCAGCAGCGTGGCCGCGTGCACCAGGCCGGCGATCGGCGTGCGCCCGCCACTCCGGATGTTGGTCGCGGTGCGTGCGATGGCGCCCGTTGCCGGAATGCCGCCGAAGAACGGCACGGCGAGGTTGGCGATCCCTTGCGCCACCAGTTCGGTGTTGGCGCGGTGGCGGAAGCCGGTCATGGAATCGGCCACCACGGCCGCCAGGAGCGATTCGATCGCCGCGAGGAGGGCGATGGTCGCCGCCGGCGCGAACAGCTCGCCCAGGCGCTCCAGGGAGACGTGCGGCACGCTCGGCATCGGCAGGCCGCGCGGCAGGTCGCCGAAGCGGGAGCCGATGGTCGCCACGTCGAGGTGCAGCAGCGAGACGGCGGCGGTGGTCACCACCAGGGCGACGAACGGCCCCGGGACTCTGATGCCGGTCCGGGGCCAGAGCAGGAGGATCGCCAGGGTGGCCCCGGTGACGGCCAGCGCGGTCGGGTCGATCGTCCCGATTGCCCCTGCCAGGACCTGGACTTTCGGGAGAAAGGCCGCCGGGACCTTCTCCACGCCGAGGCCCAGGGCGTCGGCGAGCTGGCCGAGGGCGATGATCAGGGCGATTCCGCTGGTGAAGCCGGTGGTGACCGGGAGGGGGATGTAGCGGATCAGGGCGCCGGCGCCGAGCAGGCCGGCCACGATCAGCATGCCACCGGCCAGGAGGGTGGCGACCAGGAGGCCGTCGAGGCCGAATCGCTCGATGGTGATGGCGACGAGGACGACGAAGGCGCCGGTCGGGCCGCCAATCTGGACCCGGGAGCCCCCGAAGCCGGCGATCAGGGCACCGGCGATGATGGCGGTGACGAGGCCTTGTTGGGGGGTGACGCCCGAAGCGATGCCGAAGGCGATGGCGAGGGGGAGGGCGACGATCCCGACGATGATGCCGGCGGCGATATCTCGACCGATTTGACCGGGGAGGAGCTCCCGGCGGAGGTCGACGAGTTGTGGTCGGAAGCGATACATAAGCTCGCAACATAGCAGGGACTTGCGCGAAAGAATGGCCTCCTCTAGGTTTGCCGTCCCCCGAGGAACGGGTCGCTGGAAAGAGT